>CAZBCB010000214.1:3890-5892 GCA_964489905.1 uncultured Bacteroidales bacterium | reverse complement strand
TCTTAAAAATCTGGTTTTTTTATTGCTTGAATTATAATACATAAATGGTTCAATGAGCAAAAGAAAAACCGGATTTTTAAGACATATAGCTGAATTAGTTATTCAAAATAAAGCACTCACTGCCGAAAATGAAAAATTAGCCCGTCAGAACGAATTGTTATTGCATGAAATTGAAAATTATAAGCAGATAATAGCCAAGCTTAAAACACAGGATTTATCTGTGAAAACCACACCTGAAAAAACAAAAAACATTGTGAAATTTAAGACAGCTACTGTTCTCTTTGCTGATGCACAAGGATTTCAGAATATAACACCAAATGAGGATTCAAAGGAACTGGTTGACAGCTTAGATGAAATATTCCTGCATCTTGAAGGCATTACTAACAAATACGAAATTAGGAACATAAAAACCATTGGTGACACTTTTATGTGTGTGGGAGGCATTCCTAAAAAGAGTCTTACCAATCCGATTGAAGTATTACTGGCAGCCATTGAAATGCAATACTATATTAAAGACATTCAACGTTCATATTACAATGGTAAAATCTGGAAATTACGAATAGGCATTCATACCGGACCAATAATAGCAACATTCAAAGGTCGTAAAAAAATAATCAATGATGTAAAAGGCGATACTGTTAACATGGCAACCCGCATCAGGCAGTTTTGTGACGAGGGTCAGATTCTGATATCAGCTTCTACCTATGAGTGGGTTAAAGATTTGTTTGATTGTGAATTCTTTGGCATTATGCCTGTGAAATATAAAGGAGATATTCAGTTGTATGCTGTTAAAGGCATTAAACCCGAATTCTCGCTTCAGCAAAAGAAGATTATCCCCAACAAACATTTCAGCATAAAATACGGACTTATAAGATTCACTGATTTGCAGGAATTAATTCTCGATAAACTTGAAAAAGAATTACCCAAAAATCTTTATTATCATAACGTAAAGCACACAGTTGATGTTGTTACGCAAGTCGAACTTATTGGCCTTGGTGAAGGAGTATATGACGAAGACCTGCTGCTTTTAAAAACTGCAGCATTATTCCATGATACAGGACATACAATTGGTTATGATAATCATGAATATTACAGTACCCTGATAGCCCGTCAGATATTGCCTGATTACTACTACACCCAATCACAAATAGAAAGAATATGCGAGCTTATTATGTGTACCAAGTTGCCGCCCAATCCTAAAAACAAACTTGAAGAGATTATGTGCGATGCTGACCTTGATTATCTCGGTCGCAGCGATATGATTCCTGTTTCTAACGCGTTATATATGGAATTACAGGAACGAAATAAAATAAAATCCATTAACGAATGGAACAAAATGCAAATTAAATTTATTTCAAACCATCAATATTTTACAGAAACTGCCCGTAACCTCCGCGAAGTAAACAAACAAATGCAGATTGAAAGAATACGCAACCTGCTCCCTAAGGAAGAAGAAGTACTGCAAAAATAAACCTTCGCCCTCTGTTTTTTAGATAATTCTGGGTAAAAAGATGATTAATCCGGTAATCAGTGAGGCAATGGCTGTAACAAGAACTGCAGCAGCTGAAATATTCTTAATCATACCTGCCTTATCATCTCTTTCCGGAGAAAAATAATCCACTATCCTTTCAATGGCTGAATTAAATATTTCAGCCGAAAATACCATTCCGATGGCAATAATAATTGCTATCCATTCATAACGATTAACGTTTAAAATAACACCCAGTAAAATGGCAACCACAGCTGCAAGTGAATGTATCCACAAATTATGTTCAGAAGGAAACAAAACAATTAATCCCTTGATTGCAAAACGAAAACTACGTAATCTGGCTCTGATGGTAAAGTTTTTACTTTTCTTCATTATCTGAATTCTTATGGATATATCGGAATGCCTATGAAATATAACCCCAATTCGTTAATTGAAATCAATCGACGAATTGGGGTTTAAAGTGTTTCAATTGACTAATGCCGGATTAATTTTTATTAAAATGCCTTATCTTAT
>CAZBCB010000214.1:0-3830 GCA_964489905.1 uncultured Bacteroidales bacterium | reverse complement strand
CTCCTGCCGGTACCCTTTTACCGGAAGAGTCTCTGCCATCCCACCCGATGCTTTGATGACCTGCAGGTTGAAGCTCATTGACTAATGTTGCGATTAACCGGCCATTCACATCATACACTTTAAGTGTAACTTTGCCTTGTGTTTTTAACTCATAATGAATATTGGTTACTTCATTAAACGGATTAGGATAATTCTGAGCCAGCATTGAATTATCTGTTGCCCCTGTGTTGTTTTCTATCTTGGAATATGCGGGTATTTTATAAATCCTCACTGCATTACGTTCAAGTTCATCCTGAAGCACGCCTCCATTTATCGGGATTACCCTTGCTTCTCTTCCTGCCGGTGCATATGCTATCTGCACATAACCTTTTCCTGCCGGAATACCTTGGGTAAAAGTCAGCTGAACTTCACCCGTTGAATAATTCACAGTGCCTGAAACATTTTCCCATGAATATAGTGGTACAATGCTGCCACTACCATTGTCGAACCCATATTTTAAATTACCCTGCATATCTAAGGCTGTTGGATAAGCTTTTCCTGTCCACTGATCATATAATGAATCTGGCATAGTTCCGGATGGTGCATTTTTAACTGCACTTATAATCAGACTATTGGGTGTAATACTTCCTTCAGGAACTGTAAAGTTGAATGTTGTCTGGCCTTCAGTAGCATCAAGTTTAATATAATTCCAGCGATACTTATCCAATTCATTATAGGCAGCAGGAACGTTTATACCTGTATTTAATTCAAACGTAATCCTCTCAGGTTCATTCACCTCATTCCATTCACTTTCCGGCTCGCTGACCCTTACTGCAAACACATATATATCAGCGCCATTTTCCCGCACCATAATATCCACCCTGTTGCCTCTTGAGTTACAGTTATGGTTCATTACGTTTGAAGAAGGTTCAGACAGTATCACAGGTGTTAATGCCGTAACAGCTTCCTTTAATTCTCCCAAAGCACTAATATTATCAGCGGGAGTAGGTGCAAAAAACTGAAAATATCCTATATATTTCATTCCATGCACAATAGCACCCCATGCCTGTGTGCGTATATCTCCCGGAGTCGGGCCTGCGTCCCATTGTGTTAAATATGATGTGCCAGACATACGCTGGAAAGAAGTTACGTTTTGAGGTTCAATAAATGTACCCAAAGGAACCAGGTCAGCCATATTCCATCTGAAATTATCCAGGCCTTCGAGCCAAAGATCAACTAAACCGCGATTTGCATAATTAAATGATACGTGCTCTTTATATTCTATCAAATAAGCATCATGCGTAAAAAAATCAGCAAGGAATGTTTTTTTGCCTCCAAATGCATATGCGTTTCGCATAAAACTATACTGATGTTCGCCCGTCAGGGGGTTATAATGAGGCAACCAATCGAAACCATAATATTGTTGTGCGGTAGGATGTTGCGGGTCTTCTGTGCGTGTTCTGTAATCCCATCCTGCAATCACATGGGCAGGAACCCTTGTATATCTTCCTCCAAGCTGGGGTTCATCATCCCAACACCAACCTAAAAGTCCGGTGCTGTTTTTTGCTTGCTGTACATATAACAAAAGACTTTCGGGAGACGAATTGCGGGTATACGGGGTTCCCTTGAATCCTTCCCATCTCACAGGTCCAACAGTCATCATATTTTGTGCATTTCCCACATCAATATAATCTGCCCATGTGGCCGGTGTATGGGTTTCATAATATCCTTCTGTATGAAGCGTATTTGAAAATCTGTTCCATAGTATGCAATTACTTCCGTTAAGCATAAAAGGCCCTATCGGAAAGAAAAGAGTTGAACCATTGATTATAAAAGCATTATTTTCATTTATACCAACTACCGGTGCGCCATCATAAGGCTTCGAAAATTTTTCTCGTATTCTGCTGACCACCGTTTCACCATTATTTAATTCTGCAATCACTACATAATTACCTGCAGGTAATGAAGCATTATTAAGTAAAAATCTTTGTTTATTATCTACCGTAGTTCCGGTTAATTCCTGTGAATATCCTCCCTGCAGACTTTCTACCCGCGCTGAAACCTGTGAAGGTGTATATCCTTCCGGAACTATAGCATATAAGTATTGCGCTGTGCGTGCATGAAAAGGAGCATGCCATAGCTCAAAACCCGTCAATGGCGCTTCACCTGTTACGGTTATTGTAATTGAATCTTTAACTATCAGACTAACACGCGTGGGCGGAGTTGTGTTCATATTGAACGCTGATCCGGTAAGTTTTACATTATATGTGCCAGGACTCATAAAATAATGAACAACACATAAACCTGTTTCGAAAGGATTTCCATCAGCATCGGCAAATAAACGATATCCATCTCCAAAGTCCCATTCAAACTGAAGTGTATCCGATATGTTGTTTGCATAATAAAGTGCGTCAAAATAAACTTCTTCTCCAACTTCTGCAGTAGTGCCCGGAGATATGTTAATATGTGTCTGAGCATAGGTAACGTTGCAGAATGTTAAAGCAATGATTAATGACAGAAAAGATAAAATTTTAGTTCTCATTTTTAAATAATTTTAGTTTTCAAATTTTATTACAATTGATAATATTACTTTAAAAAGATCATTCTCATTGTTTCTGTATTACCCGTATCCGTTTTCAACTGATAAAAATATACTCCGCCCGGCACCTGTTGCCCTGCCGCATTGCAACCGTTCCATTCTATTGTGTGCCTGCCGGAAGATTGTATGCCATCTGCCAATGTTATTACCTCCTGGCCCAGATAATTAAAAACCTGCAGTTTAACATGCTGCGCATTTGAAATTGTATATTCAATTCTTGTTGACTGATGAAAAGGATTGGGATAGTTCTGACTTAAAATGAACGTATTGGGTAACATGTCTTTATTTTCTTGCTTGATATCTGTAGTTACTTCATTCCATCCTTTAATTCTTGCAAGCATCCACCACATAGCTTTAGCAAGTCTTAACGCACCGTTCATACCAATATGCCCGGTATAGTCACCCAGCAAATTATCTGAGGCTATCACAGGATATGGGTGCCCGTTCCATGTAACAATGCTGTCTCTTCCATTGTCATCATAACATAATATATCTGCATAGTCAAAAAGTATCCAGTCGGGATGATGCTTAACGGAATCTCTTATAGACTCATATCCAAGATGTTTAAGATATCCGGTTTCACCTGTATAGCTATCAACAGTACCTGTAGTAAAAATTATTTTTGTTTTAATGCTATCAGCACAATAATCAATATATGAGCGTGTTGCATTTATATATTCTGAAAAGTCAACTATCTCCGGATCCCAACACCATCCAAGTCCTATTGCACCTATTGTCAGGCCATGTGAATTGCAATAAGTAATCCCGGCTTTTGTTCTGCTTATTGCAATCTCACTGGTAAACCAATCTTCCTCACCGTAACCATATTGCCAGCCGGTTTCATTAGAAAGATCACCCCATGTGGCTCTGCTAACCCTTAAATTGTCTGTTGTATAAGGATCAGGTGTTCCTGATTCTCTGACATTGACAGCATAAACCGGATTTAAAACTTCTAACTGTGCTAATCCATCTCTGTATGCTTCAGAATGAGACTCACCGGCAATAACAAGCCACATCGTTTTAACACTATCAATATATTGCTGGGGAATATCATCATATTTATCCACAACCGTATGATCTGCAATTATCTGACCCGATAATGGGAAGATAACCGCAAAAAATGCAATACAAAAAATTAAAATGTTTGTTTTCATTTTTTAACTGTATTAGATTTATACTAAAGAAATTATAATACTTGCATTCCTTATATATTATTTTTATACTGATGCATGTATACTGGCTTTTATTTCCT
>CAZBCB010000213.1:0-5915 GCA_964489905.1 uncultured Bacteroidales bacterium | reverse complement strand
ATATTATTATCGGGGTAAAAAATGTTTATTCTTTTTTGTCTCCTGTAATTACTGTACCTCCGGACGTAATGATTATTGAAGGATGGAACCCCGATTATGTATTGAATGAAGCCATCCATGAATTCCGGCAAAAACATTACAGATATATTATAACCACAGGCTTCCCCGAAAATAAGGGGTTCCTGATGGGCTCGAACGGAAAACTTGTTTTTGATATTCATCAAGCAGAAATGAAATCAACGGAAACGATCATTCAGAATCATAATGGAACCATGCCTGTAACAGTGACATTATGTGGCACAAAAGCACTCAGAGAATATGCCCACTTCAGGCTGTATGCCGACAGTATATTTATTGGTGAAGCCATTGCAACCGGAAAGATTCAGACATTTTCCTTTCAGTGCCGGATACAGCAGAATATTTCAACGATTGTAATTGAGTATGATAATGATACATATTCAGCTTTCCGTGACCGGAATCTTTATATTTATTCTTTATCGGTAAATGGCAATAATTTTAGTACCAATAATGATGCTTTTAAATATTACAGGCATTTATCAGGAAAGTATGTTTTGAGCAGACAACCGGCTAAAACACTGGCCCATGAAGCTGCATACCGGCTGATAAGGAAAGGCATTCCCGATTCAATGGTCATCCCTGTAGAATCATCAGAAAGATATAAATCCAGAACTTTTACTACTGCTCTTGATGTTGAAAAATGGGCTGAAGCAAACCCTGAATTTCATATTGAATCATTAACCATTTATACATCTGGTATTCATGCACGCAGAAGTTATATATCATTCTGTAAGGCCTTTAAAAACAGTAGTATAAAAATCGGAGTAAAAGCCTGTACTGAAAAAGATATTAATAAACATAACCTGAGGGAAAAATTAAAGAATGTACGAGAAATGCTTTATGAAACAGCCGGTATTGTATATTTACTTTTTATTAACCGAAATTAGTCAACAGAAACACAATATATATTTAAAAATATTGTTTCTATTGACTTCCCCGACAGAAAAAATCTAATCATTCAGGAATAACGGAATGATTGGATTTTGTTAGTCGATTCGTTAAGAGAAGATTTACTTTCAGTATCCCCTGCCTTTAAAACCACTGTATAATTCATGTACCGGGGTGCTGCTGAAATATTGTTTTGTCTCAATATTCATCATGGTAAGAACACCTCTGGGCCAGCCGGCACCGGTATCCATCAGTATTACCTCACAGGCAAAAATGGGTTGTTTTGATCCGAAATTAATGGTTGGGGTGTGTCCTACATACACTTCGCTATAACCTGAAATATTATGTTCGGCATTTGTTTCACTTTGTTGAAGAGCATTTCGTACCAATTTACGATCCCATAATAAAATATCAAATCCTTGTTTTTCAATATCGATTTCAGGGTCAAAACCTCCATGTACAAACAGCCTGTTTTCAGTTTTAAAATACAACCTGGCTTCGGTTAACAGCCGGATATGAGTTTCAGGAACACCATGAGGATAACAGGAAATGGTAACATCACCTCCCTGCATAGTCCATATATCAGGAGCATCACGATACAGAAACCAGTCAAGTGCCCACTTATCATGATTACCAAGAATATAAGTAAGATTCTTTACCCTGAGCAACTCATCAAATACTTTATCAACTTCGGGCCAGCCATCACAGATATCACCCAGCGCAATAAGAGCATCATTTTCATAATTAAATGAAGCCTTCCTGAAGCATTCAATAAGCGCTTTGTGAGCGCCATGAATATCACCTATAACAAACCGCCGGCCGGCCATATTGATTGATGATTTTAAGGTTTACCGGTTTTATTGATTGAAATAATCAGCAATTATTCACAAATGATTAATTCCTTCAGGCAAACCCGTTAAAGCAAAAGTACAAACTTTGAATAATAATTTGTTCATAACCCTGCTGATTATTTGTTCAAATCATTTTGTACAGGATTTTTGCCTTTTAACTATACTGAAGTAATTTTATTTGCTTAAAATTTCATTTTGGTAACTTCGGTAAATATTGCCGATACGCCTTTGATGAACCAGTATGCGGCTATCAAGGCGCAGCATCCTGATGCTATATTGCTTTTCAGGGTAGGGGATTTTTATGAGACATTTGGAGCTGATGCTGTTAAAGCTTCTGAAATTCTCGGTATTACGCTTACCAAGCGTGCCAACGGAGCTGCTTCTTTTGTTGACCTTGCCGGATTTCCCTATCATGCTCTTGACACATATTTACCGCGCCTTATCAGGGCGGGGCAGAGGGTGGCAATATGCGAACAACTTGAAGATCCGAAGCTGGCAAAAAAAATTGTTAAGCGTGGAATTACTGAAATGGTTACGCCGGGCGTTAGTCTTAACGATAATGTATTACAACATAGTGAAAACAACTTTCTGGGATGTGTGCATATTGAAAAGAATGCTGGCGGCGTTGCGTTCCTTGATATTTCAACAGGTGAATTTCTTGCCGCTGAAGGCAGCTTTGATTATATTGACAAGCTGATAAACAATTTTTCTCCAAAAGAAATACTTTTTGAAAGAGGTAAACAAAAAATTTTCCATGAACTTTTTGGTCAGAAATTTTTTACCTATAAACTTGAAGACTGGGTTTTTACTATGGATTCGGCTTATGACAGGCTGACCAAACATTTTCAGACAAGTTCTCTTAAAGGTTTTGGTATTGACAATATGAATCTGGGCATTATAGCAGCAGGCGCAATACTTCAATACCTCGATATTACCCAGCACAATCAGATTAAGCATATAACATCGCTTTCGCGGATTGAGGAGGATCATTATGTATGGCTCGATAAATTTACAATCCGGAATCTTGAATTGTTTCAGCCTATTTACGAAGGGGGAAGGGCTTTTATTGACGTTATAGATAAAACCTTGTCACCCATGGGATCAAGGTTATTAAAAAGATGGATTGCCCTGCCGCTTAAAGAAATTAATCCGGTTAATGAAAGGCTTGATGTAGTGCAGTATTTTATATCCAACCCTGATTTTCTTAATGAAATTGAAGAACAAATAAAAATTATCGGAGACCTTGAAAGAATTGTTTCAAAAGTTGCTGTCGGAAGAGTTACACCACGTGAGATCATTCAGATTAAAAATGCACTTATTGCTATATGTCCTGTGAAGGAATTATGTGCTTCATCAGAAGAACCTGTATTAATGCGTATTGCAGAGCAACTGAATCCCTGCACAATAATCCGCGAGCGTATTGAACGTGAGATCATGCCTGATCCGCCTATACATATAGCAAAAGGTGGAGTAATCGCAAAGGGAGTATCGGTTGAGCTTGATGAGTTGAGAAACCTGCTTCATCATGGCAAGGATTATCTGCTTCAGATACAGCAACGTGAAATTGAACGCACCGGCATTTCATCACTTAAAATTGGATTCAATAATGTTTTCGGATATTATATAGAGGTCAGAAATACCCATAAAGATAAGGTGCCACCTGAATGGATACGCAAACAAACACTTGTAAGTGCCGAACGGTATATTACTGAGGAACTGAAAGAGTATGAAGCTAAAATTCTGGGTGCCGAAGAAAAAATCATGGAACTTGAAACAAGACTATTCAGTGAACTTGTTACAGCAATAGCCGATTATATAACGCCCGTTCAGCTCAATGCATCATTAATAGCCAGGCTTGATTGTTTATTATCATTTGCAAAATGCGCTAAAGAAAATAATTATTACCGCCCTGAAATTAATGATTCTGAAATAATTGATATCCGGCAGGGGCGGCATCCGGTTATTGAAAAACAGTTACAGGCAGGCGAAAGTTACGTAGCCAACGATGTGATGCTCGATAATAAATCGCAGCAGATTATCATAATTACAGGCCCGAATATGTCGGGCAAATCGGCTTTGTTGCGTCAGACTGCTCTGATTGTATTAATGGCTCAGATAGGTTGTTATGTGCCAGCAAAAGAAGCACATATCGGATATGTCGATAAAATATTCACCCGTGTGGGAGCTTCTGATAATATATCTATGGGTGAATCGACTTTTATGGTTGAAATGAACGAAACTGCCAGCATTCTTAACAATCTGTCATCACGAAGCCTCATCTTACTTGATGAAATCGGTCGTGGTACAAGCACTTACGACGGAATCAGCATTGCATGGGCTATGGTTGAATATTTGCATGAGCATCCGAAATTCAGGGCTAAAACCATGTTCGCTACTCATTATCACGAACTGAATGAAATGGAGAATACTTTTAAAAGAGTTAAAAATTACAATGTATCAGTGAAAGAGCTTGAAGACAGGGTTATTTTCCTTCGTAAACTTGTCAGGGGCGGTAGTCATCATAGCTTCGGTATACATGTTGCTGCAATGGCAGGTATGCCTAAAAGCCTTGTTAACAGGGCAAATGAAATTTTACAGGAACTTGAAAAATCACATGTTAAACATCAGCTGAATAAACCTGTTGCTGACCTGGCTGAAAAACGTGAGGGTTTTCAGCTGACTATATTCCAGCTGGATGACCCTGTGCTGAAACAAGTCAGAGACGAAATTGCCAAAGCCGATATTAACAACCTGACACCTATTGAAGCCCTGAACAAACTGTATGAGATAAAAAAAATAATCGGATTAAAATAAAACAAAATGAACATTACATGATTAACAATACAAACATTTAAGAATATTATTTTTCATCCGGATTATATAACATTTAAAAAACAAAAAAATGAAGAAAATCAATATGCCTACATCGCCTGAAGGCGCAATAAAGTCAAGAGCAAGAAACCTGCCCGTCGGAACCTGCTATATTAATTCAAACTGGAATCAATGTAAATTTGCTACCATACTCGTTACACGGAAACATATCAACGGTAATCTTACTTTTGGTGGTTATGAAGTGGACTTATACTGCCTTGGGGTTAAAGACAGTTTTTATCAATTTAATTTACCTCAACATGAGTTTGATGAATTGATAAGGGATTATGAGACTGAATTCATTACTGTTGACTACAAGCTGGCACATAATATTATTTTTTCTGCTATTGCTTTTGCTGAGGAATATGGCTTTAAACCTCACAAAAGTTTTAATGTCAGTAAATATATACTGGAAGATGACGAACATTTTGATGACTATGAAGACATTGAATGCGGGGAAAACGGCATACCCGTTGTTTTCAGTTCACCCCAACAACCCAACTATACTGTAATTAATAAGCTTGAAGAAACCGCTGGTGCTGGTAATTTCATAGTATATTATGTTGACGATAAAAATGAGCAGGTTAATATTAATGATTTATATTATGAAGGAACTGATGATCCTGAGGAATTATTTGGTGATGATGACTTTGAGTCATGGGAAATGGATGATTATATTAAATTCTTTGAAGGCAAAAAGGAGGTTTCATTAAGAACTTCAAAAGAGATTGTTGATACACTTTTCAGAACAGCATTTCCTGATGAGTCATTTGAAGAATCAGAAAACACTCCGCAATGCAAAGAAATTGATAGTCTTGAGCTGGATGATTTTCCGGAAGAAAAAATCAGGTTCAATTCTGAAAATGAAAAAGAAAGTTTAAATGAATGCCTTACTGAATTGATGAGTGATAAAGACAACATTGATTTAAAGAAATATGAAAAACTGGTAAAAAAATATCCACAGAATTTTTCTTTTTACTATTTATGGTATATTGCATGCAGATTGAAAGATGACAAAAATAAAGCATGCGAAGTTCTGGAGAAATCCATATCCTTGTTTCCTGATGAGTTGTTCATAGCAACACAATATGCATTTAATATGCTTACGGATGAAAAAACCGACAAGGTTGAAAAATACTTAAAAGGCAGGTTTTTCATAAAGGATTATGCCTTATCGGGAAAATATTCCTATCATCATGAAGTAGATTTTTATTCAGTTATAGCATC
>CAZBCB010000212.1:0-5938 GCA_964489905.1 uncultured Bacteroidales bacterium | reverse complement strand
TGTAAATTTTCATTTACCTGAAGAAAATTGTGTATTTTCAGAAGAAGAAAAAGGTCTTTTTCTTTATCAGATGAATTGTATTGATTTTATGGATATTTTGCTTAAAAAATATCCGGAAGGTTTCTTTGATATGATTTTTGCTGATCCTCCTTATTTCTTATCCAACGGGGGAATTACCTGCTATGCCGGTAAGATGACAAAAGTTGACAAAGGTAAATGGGACATATCACAAGGCGTTGACAAAAATCATGAATTTAATCTTGCATGGCTTTCCAAATGCCAAAAATTGTTAAAACAAAATGGCACTATCTGGGTATCTGGTACTCATCATGTTATTTATTCCGTTGGATTTGCTATGCAACAATTGGGTATGAAAATACTTAATGATATCGCATGGGAAAAACCTAATCCTCCGCCAAATCTCTCCTGCAGGTATTTTACACATTCAACTGAAACAATAATTTGGGCCGCAAAAGATAAACATTCAAAACATTGTTTTAACTATGAAGATATGCGAAAATTGAATTATGGTAAACAGATGAAAACTGTGTGGACAATTGCTGCTCCAAACGGAGATGAGAAAAGATGTGGTAAACATCCTACACAGAAACCCATTCAGTTACTTGAAAGGATTATCTTAGCGAGTACCAAAGAACATGAACTGATTTTTGATCCTTTTTCTGGCAGTTCAACCACTGGTTTAGCTGCCCTAAGGTTAAACAGGTTTTTCATTGGTTGTGAACTTGAAAATGATTATATATCATTATCAATAAAAAGAATAAAAGAATATTTAGACTATAAAAAGAATAATCCTTGTCTTTTTTAGATTATCATTTAAAACCCCATGATAATTAATTCACATACAATGCTAATATTCTTAATAAGTTCAATTGGTTAAGCTCTTGAAATCGCTTTTCATGTGGCTTTTTTGAGGCTAAAGAGAATAAAAAAATGAAAATATGAAAAAAGGTGGCAGTGGCGGTGCAAAAACATTAACAGGCTTAAATTTTGAAAATAAAGTTGATTTACAAAAAATACTTTCAAGAATTCCTGGATATAGCTTAAAAAAATCAAAGAAAAAGGCTGGAATTGATGTATATTTTGAAAACAATCTAGTTGCTCGCTGTTTTAGAAAGCATGATTTTTATAAGTTTCTTAAAGAAAATAATATTAATTGGGAAGAATATATTTCTAGGAGACTTCTACCTGATGATGCTATGTTAGTTATTGTCAGAGAAACTTTATTTATTATCGAGGTAAAATATCAACAAGTCGTAGGGTCAGTTGACGAGAAACTACAAACTTGTGATTTTAAAAGAAAACAATACTTGAAGTTAGTAACTCCTTTAGGTTTAAAAGTAGAATATGTTTATGTCTTAAGTAATTGGTTTAAGAAGAGAGAATACAAAGATGTCCTTGATTATATTCAAAGTGTTAACTGCCATTATAAATTCAATGAATTACCTTTATCATGGTTAGGATTACCAGTAAAAAAATATAAAATTGAGCAAGAAAAACATTTATTAAATTGGTGAAGTGATGATTTGATAAGGTAATGAACTGACGATATGATGGAAGCTCTGTCATTAATCCTTTGAGCTATCTGCCTACAAGTGTATATTATTCCACCCTACGGCCTTAATATATTATCCCAATAATGCGATAAAGTAATATAGTTATTTAACAAATAGTATGCATTAAAAATGCGTAATTGACTTAAATTGGGATTTTATTAATTTACCAGTCCTAATAATACTTTGACTTCTGAAACCACAAATCGTGCAATGTCAGATTAAGATGCAGCAAATAATAATTTTCACGAATCAGGCCTTTTGATGTTGTCCCGTTTACCCCTGTTTCAAATGTTATATTGACCATACTCAATTCATTCCTCATAGGTATTCCTATTCCCAGTGTAAAGGCTCTGGAATTTATTTCTTTTTTATTAATGATCAGATATGATTTTTCATAGTTCAGGCCTAACCTGTAGTAAAACCTTTTAAAACCTGTGTCTTTATAATCATTTGATATTCTGAACTCCGTTCCGAATGAAAACCGCATGCTATTACGGGTTGAAAGCTTAGGATTTGAAAATTTTATTCCTTCCCAGTTCCTTCTTTCATAATCAAATCCAATTTTTATAGCTTCTGGTTTTTCGATGCAAATGCCTATTCCATATTTAGCAGGAATAGTAAAACATTCCTTTTTGTAATCCAGTTCCGTTGTATCATCACTAAAGATCAGAACATAATCTGAGTTGGTATTCAGGTGTTTACTATTACCATAGATAAAGCCGGCTGTGTATTTCCAGTTATTGTGCCAGACAGAATATTGCATTCCGTAATCGAAATAATAATTATGCAGATAGTTCGTTTTGCTGATCAGATAACCTTCGAAATTATCACTTGCATTCATGCTTTCTTCCTGGTTAATTGATCCGAAAATATATGATGCATTAAATCCTAATGATAAATTTTTAAAAGGTTTCAGCGCATTGCCCAAATAAAACTGATTGATTCCGCCTTCTCCGGTAAATGTTTTAATATAATTTGTTATTTCACCTGCAATATTTTCAGGAGTCTGTATATAATAGTGAACCGAACTGTACGGTACGATACCTGCACTTGCAGTCCACCATTTGGTTAATCTTAAACCCATGGCAATGTATCTGAGATTACCATCAAGACGTTGCTGGTTTTCACTTGTTGTATTATATATGGTATATTTGCCAAAAACACCCGCTTCAAATAGGAAAGACAGACTATCGATAGCACTGTATGAGGCCGGATTAATATTATTAAGCGATTTATTTGACTGAAAAGCTATACCCGTGCCTCCCAACGCTTTATTTACGCCAAAACCATTATCTTCAATCTGGCCGGCTCCAAAAAGGGTATAAGGCGACGATGTAATCTGTGCATTGCAGTTGCTGAAAATTAAAAATATCATCAAAATATTACTAATCAGTATTCTTTTTTTCATTTCAGTCAGATTAATAGGTCAGATAGTATAACTTAAGTTTTGGGGCAGGATTTTTGGCTTCAACTATTATCCTGTCAAGGTTCAATTGATAGTTTTCATTATATATTGAAATAAGCAGTGCATGTTCTGTATCAAAATATCCGTCAGCCATTTCGCTCTTTATGAAATCAGAGATATCAAAAGTGTATGAAGTCTCTTCATTATACATATCATCAATTGTCAGTGAGGCTATCTGAACATTACCTTGAGCATCATAAATAAAATCAACCGGCCTGTTGATATGATCTGATTCATACAATATTACATATCTGGGTAATTGAAATGCTGAGTAACTTGTTTTTTCCGGTCTGAAAATTAATTCTGCCTTAAGGATTCTGCCATATTCATTCAGCATGATTTCAGGTAATGTGGGAAATGCTATTCGGGTCATTATTTTTTTATATCCCTGCACAAAGGATTTATTGCCTGAAACATTGGAAGGAATATTGTCTGATTTATTATTTGCATGATATTCAAATAAGGAACCCTGAAAATCATATTTTATCTGGTTAAACTGATTCTGAGTGTTTATCAAAGGAAAATCATAATACGAATTAACAATTGTCTGTTCATACCGGTGAGTGTAAAGGCGCAGTTTTACATTCTCTTCACCTGCTTTAAAGCCCGTAATTATCTGACTTGTTGATTCCCCGCCAAGCAAAACAAGCCCTTTGAAATAATCAAGAAAGATATCTTCTGATGAAATAATTGTTGATTTTTCAACAAACATATTAAAAAGTTCCAGACCGGTTTCATCGTTTAGCTTAATTTCAACTGAATCACTACTTGTCGGTGAGGGCATAAACTGAATTCTGCCCAGTATTTCTGGGTGGTAATTAAATGCCGAATTGCTATACAAATTACCATCATCAAATACTTCAATGTCTTCAGATAACTGATGAACATAAATATTCATTACCTCATTTGTATCGCCGTAATAATACCCTGAATATTGAATTATAAGTGAAACAGAATCATAAATATCATCTTCATCCAAAGAAACAGAAAAAGGCAAGCCCATCTGAAAAAAGCTGTTGCAAGTAATTTTTCCGAAAATTGTATCGGCATAACAACCTATTAGCATGGCCTCAGTCCCTGATGTAGCTACAGAATCCAGAAGTACTGTTGATAATTCAACGCCAAATGTATCAATAACTTCTATATTGGTTTCTGATTCAATAAAATCATTACCGATGGTAAAAAGATTATCGGCCTTATTGCATGATAGAAACAATAAAGCCATGATCAAAAGTACTGCCCATTTTTTGTATTGTATGTATGAGATTTCAGATATCAATTGCATTAGTTTTTTAAATTAATTATTCCGGCAAATCAAAGCAATTGATTTAATATTCGGGATATATATTATACCAACATGGCAAAAGAGTAGACTAAATGCTTGTCTGACCCTGTTTTACGAATAAATATTATGTTTGATTTTGTTTTTTCCGTTACGTCGATATAATCATATTATTTGTCTTTCTTCTGGATTTGCAGGTCTATTTTAAAATAAAAAGTATTTCAACTTGCCTAAGTTTGCCTGTGTAAATTTTTTTGTTTATGGATAAAAACAAATTTGGCATAGTATATCTGTTGTTTGCAGGAATTTTCGTTTTTATGGTTGCCTGTGGCGATGATGATGACGATGATGATGAACTGATAGGTAACTGGATTCAGTTATCTGATTTTGACGGAATGCCACGTACTGATGCAGTGGGATTTAGTATAGGCAACAAGGGCTATGTTGGTACCGGCTATACCGGTGAAAAAAGATTAAATGATTTCTGGGAATATGATCCTGAAAGAAACACGTGGATGCAACGTGCTGATTTACCTGGTGTTGCTCGTAATGGTGCAGTCGGCTGTGGTACTGACACGAAAGGATATATAGGTACAGGTTATGATGGCCGTAATAAACTGAATGACTTCTGGGAATATGACCCAGTTTCCAATACATGGACGCAGAAAGCAGATTTTGCCGGATCAGCCCGTTATGGAGCTGTTGCTTTTGCTATTAATAACAAATGTTATATTGGAACAGGTTATGATGGATATTATCTGAAGGACTTCTGGGAATATGATCCTGAGGGTGATGTGTGGACTCAAAAAACCAGCATAGGCGGAAGCAAGCGTAAAGATGCTGTTGGCTTTGCGTTAAATGGCAGGGGATATATATGCACCGGCATTGATAACGGAGTGTATGAATCTGATTTCTGGGAATATGATCCGCTCACCGACTTATGGACAAAAAAGAATGCCATAGCAAATATTTCTGATGATGATTTTGATGATGATTATACAACCATAAAAGGTATCTGTAAAGTTGCTTTTGCATTAAACGGAAAAGGTTATTTAGCTACCGGAGGCGAAGGTACTGCGGGTTCAATTGTTTGGGAATATGACCCGGTTACTGACTTGTGGGAACAAAAGACTACTTTTGAAGGTTCAGGCCGTGTTGACGCAGTGGCTTTTGTTGTTGGTAGCCGGGCATATGTTACCACAGGACGCAGCGGCAGTTATTATTTTGATGACCTCTGGGCTTTTGAACCTGATAGTGAATACAATGAAGATGACTAAAAAAATTTATCTTATTTCAGGTGTCTTTTTAGTTGTTTTAGTAATGCTTGTTATTTTTTCATACACAAAACCCCATCCTGTTTTATACCATCTTCAGATTCTCCAATTTGATCACGGATGGGGTTATTGTATTAAAAAGAACGGGAAGCCTTTCATTTACCAGCAATATATTCCTGCACTGGAAGGTAATATCATATTCCCCGACCGTGAGTCTGCTTATAAAACAGGGCATCTGGTATTGAAGAAACTCAGGAAAAATACGTTACCCGCAATATCAAAATCAGATCTGATAAAGATAGGTGTAGTTGAAGAAGAAATAAAAAAGCAAAAAAAATAGTTT
>CAZBCB010000211.1:0-5939 GCA_964489905.1 uncultured Bacteroidales bacterium | reverse complement strand
AAAGTCGAATTAAAATCATTGTCAAATAAAAACCATTGTCGAATTAAAACCATTGTCAAATTAAACCATTGTCGAATTAAAACCATTGTCAAATTAAACCATTGTCGAATTAAAATTATGGGAACAGTAAAAAAACTTTCATTTTTCGACCGATACCTTACAATATGGATATTCCTTGTAATGTTTGCAGGTGTTATCATCGGCTATTTTATGCCGGGCATATCAAATTTCTGGAATTCCTTAAGTTCAGGTACTACAAATATTCCTATTGCTATTGGTCTGATATTAATGATGTATCCGCCGCTTGCTAAAGTTAAATATGAAAAATTACCGCTTGTTTTTAAAAACTTACGTTTATTGAGCTTTTCATTAACGCAAAACTGGATTGTAGGGCCTTTCGTCATGTTTTTTCTATCAATAATATTTCTTCATAATCATCCGGGTCTAATGACTGGTGTAATATTGGTTGGTCTTGCAAGATGTATTGCAATGGTCATGGTTTGGAACGACCTAGCCCAAGGCGATACCGAACTTGCTGCAGGGCTGGTGGCTTTTAATGCACTTTTTCAGGTCTTATTATATTCAGTGTATGCATATATATTTATAACGTTTTTTCCTCCTTTATTTGGTTTAAAAGGTGCAATTGTACAGGTGTCTATCTCTGAAATTGCAATTACGGTATTAATATATCTGGGTATTCCATTTTTCGGAGGATTAATAAGTAATATTATTTTAAGACGTATAAAAGATGATACATGGTATTTTAATAAGTTTATACCAAAAGTATCGTGGCTTACACCAATAGCCTTGTTATTTACCATTTTTGTCATGTTTTCCTTAAAAGGAGAAAAAATTATTGAATTACCGTTGGATGTAATCAGGGTAGCAATACCTTATACCATTTATTTTGCTTTCATGTTTTTTGTTACTTTCTTTATTGCCCGATGGATGGGTGAAGGTTATGAACATTCAACCACATTAGCATTTACTGCTGGCAGTAACGATTTCGAACTGGCTATAGCTGTTGCCGTTGCTGTATTCGGAATAAATTCGCAGGCCGCGTTTGCTACTGTAATTGGTCCCCTGGTTGAAGTACCGGTATTGATATTACTGGTAAATGTGGCATTGTATTTTAAAAGAAAGTACTTTTTAGTAAATAAGCCATAATCCTAATCATAAAATATTTTACCGATAAAAAACTATTACATGATTTCTATGTTAATTGTTTTTTATTACCTTTGCGCACCGGCGATGGGGTTCGCCATTAACCGCATGTTTTGTGCTGATGACTCCTGGTAATTAATATACAATTATTATTAACTATAATCATCAGGAGGTGTATATGACTGGTATTTATTTAGTTGCAGCTTTCTTATTATTCTCAGCATTATTTTCAACTTTTTTAGCGAACCGGTTAAAGATATCAATGGCATTAATGGAAATAATTACCGGTTCAATTATTGGTTTTATTGCATTTAAATTGCATGCTACCGAAAAACTATCGCTTAATGCTGATTGGATAAAGTTTTGTGCCGGGCTTGGGGCTATTATGTTGACATTTCTTGCTGGTGCCGAACTTAATCCTGAAATTATGAGGACAAAAATAAAGGAGGTTACTGTTGTCGGCCTTATTGGTTATTTTGCTCCTTTTGCTGGGATTTCACTGCTTGCATATTTTGGTTTTCATTGGGATTTAAGGGCAAGTCTTCTTGCCGGTATTGCTATGTCAACTACCTCAATGGCAGTGGTGTATTCTGTGATGCTTGAATACGGATTCAATAAAACCGAATTCGGCAAAGGCATTTTAGGCGCCTGTTTTGTCAATGACCTTGGGACGGTTATTGGCCTTGGGCTTTTGTTTGCTCCGTTCACATTTAAAACAATTATATTTATTGCGGTAACCATACTGCTTATTTTTCTGCTCCCACCTCTTACACGTTTTTTAATTAATCGGTATGCCTATCGCACTGCTGCTATCCGGACAAAATGGATATTGTTTGTGCTTCTTTCAATGGGTGTTCTGGCATTATGGTCAGGGAGTGAACCTGTACTGCCTGCATATATTATTGGAATGGTTTTGGCAAACATTATGGAGGAAGATATTTTCCTTGTCAGACGACTCCGGACCATGACAATAGGATTTCTTACACCAATATACTTTCTGAGAGCAGGTGCCCTGATGTCGTTACCGGCATTAATAAGTGCCCCGCTTGTTTTTCTTATCCTGCTGGCCGGAAAAGTTGCTTTTAAAATATTTGGATTATTTCCTGTAATCAGCACCTTTCGTGAAGATAAACGAGAAAAGTGGTATTATACCTTGCTGATGTCAACAGGGTTAACTTTTGGTACCATTTCGGCACTCTATGGCCTGACTCACAATATTATTACATCTGAGCAATATACTTATCTTGTTGGCGCTGTAATTGCTAGTGCTGTTATTCCAACCCTGATTGCCAATAAATTTTTTCTTCCGCATCATTTGCTCAGTGCACCTGTACTTGATGACCAGGCTCCTGAAATTGGACCGAATGATAGGTAATTTATTTAATTTTAGTATTATTGCAGAAATTATTATTTAAAAATATAACTTAATAATAAACATTATGAAAATAGAATCGGTAAAAGCAATAGAAATTCTTGACTCAAGAGGAAATCCAACAGTTGAAGTAAATCTTGTTCTTGAAGATGGGGCTACAGGTCGTGCTATGGTACCCAGCGGTGCATCTACAGGTGAGCGCGAAGCCTGTGAGTTACGTGATGGCGATAAAAAGCGCTACGGTGGAAAAGGCGTATTAAAAGCCGTTGAAAATGTGAATAGCAAAATTGCAAAGGAAATTGAAGGTAAGTCTTTTGTTAGCCAGCGTGAACTCGATTATTATATGATTAACATGGATGGAACAGCTAATAAATCCAAACTCGGGGCTAATGCCATTTTGGCTGTTTCCATGGCTTATGCACGGGCTGAATCAATGAGTGCTGGAATACCTTTATATCAGTATCTTGGTGGCAGTAATGCTTATTTATTACCTGTTCCGGCTATGAATATTATCAATGGTGGAAAACATGCCGATAATAATGTTGATTTTCAGGAATTTATGATTGCTCCGCATGGCGCTTCATCATTTGCCGAAGCCATTCGCATGGGTGTAGAAGTATTTCATACCTTAAAAGGAGTTTTAAAAGCAAAAGGATACAGCACCGGTGTTGGTGATGAAGGTGGTTTTGCACCTGACCTTAAATCGAACGAAGAAGCTGTTGAAGTTATTCTCGAAGCAATCAATAAAGCAGGATATAAGCCCGGCCAGGATGTAAGTATCTGCCTTGACCCCGCTGCCAGTGAACTATGGGAAGATGGTAAATATAAAATGTTTAAAAGCACGGGCAAGTTCCTTTCCAGCGATGAACTGATAAAACTTTGGGAAAGCTGGGCAAATCAATATCCCATTGTTTCACTCGAAGATGGTTTGGCTGAAAATGACTGGACAGGATGGCAAAACCTTACAAAAGTTCTGGGTAGCAAAATTGAACTGGTGGGCGATGATATTTTCTGTACCAATAAATCAATACTTGCTGAAGGAATCGCAAAAGGAGTCGCTAATTCAATTCTAATCAAACTTAATCAGATAGGAACCGTTACTGAAACTCTTGAAACAATAGAGCTGGCATACAAAAATAAATATCATGCATTTGTTTCACACCGTAGTGGTGAAACAGTTGATAGTTTTATTGCCGACCTTACTGTAGGTCTTAATACCGGCTTAATTAAAACCGGAAGCGGCTGCCGTGGAGAACGTATTGAAAAATTCAACCAGCTGATGCGCATTGAACATGAATTAGGAAAGGCTTCCCGCTTTGCAGGCAAACAGGCTTTCCAGAATGCAAAATAAGCGTTGCTTAACACTTGCTTATTCCACATAAATTTAAATCATTTACAAAAAATAACCTGACTGTAAAAGCTGTCAGGTTATTTTTTTTAATAAATTTGCAAATCAGGTGATGGGGTTCGCCTTTAACCGTCATAAATGACTGATAACTCCTGCCCATTCTAATATGGTCATTTATGAAAATGCTGCTTTTCCCTCTGAAATATTTTATTGTATTGACTTGTTATTTCAGCCTTTTAGAGTTTTGTTTTATTAAAATCAATTCAAACTGCGGGTTATTTAAATATTTTACATTTTTAATTTATCATTTTTAATCTATGTCATTAGCAACCAGTATTCAAAAAGATATTGTTTTATTATCAGAAATTGCTGCAGGAATTGCTGAGCATTCAGTTCAACAGGAACTAACAGAAGTGGCTGATAAGTTATTAAATAACCGTTTTTACCTTGTTATTGTGGGTCTGTTCAAACGCGGAAAATCATCACTTATTAATGCATTGCTTGATAAAGAACTTGCTCCTGTTGCTGTAACACCGCTTACTGCGGTAATAACATTTTTTGAATGGGGTGATAATACCTCAGCTGAAGTTTTTTACAGAAACGGAATTAAACAAGAAATTGCCATATCAGACGTAGCAGAGTTTGTAGCCGAAGAAAATAATCCGAAAAATATCAAAAATGTTCAATGCCTGAAGATTTATCACAATCATCCCTTGCTTGACGATATTACACTTGTTGATACACCCGGACTGGGTTCATTGTTTGAGCATAATACCAATACTACTATAAGTTTTTTACCCCGCATTGACGCCGCTCTTTTTGTGCTGAGTGCCGATATCCCCATAAGCAAGGCCGATGAAGAATTTATCCGCGAAGACTAAATCAGATTTATTACAACCACATGAAATGGAAAAAATGCTATCATATAACCTTAAAATGATCAGGGATATTGAAGGTGAAAAGCCCGGTATCGAAATTATTCCTGTATCAGCCCGAAATTATTTTACCTCCATCAAAAGGCAACAAAAAGAAGATCAAAGCAATATTGAACTATTAAGAAACAAAATTAACCAGTATATTATTAGTACTAAGAATGAAATTCTGCTGAATAATAGCATAGTTCGTCTAAAAAACAATATAAACCGGCTCCAGACTATGCTGAAAGTTCAATCCGATACCTTGCAGATGCCTGTTAATGAATTAGAGAAAAAGCGCGAAGCCATGCAGGCATCAATCGATTATATGGTATCAGGACGAGTTGACTTTGAAGCTATTATAAAAAACCGGATAAGGCAGATGCAGGACGAAATTACAAAAAGAACTGAACTAGAAAAAGAAGCACTCATGAAGTATTGTAAAAACCTGTTGATTGAAAATGCTTCACAAACATGGAATCAGATCAGTCAGTCAGATGCGGATTTATTTTATCAAGGATTGTTTGAATATATTTCAAATCAGCTGAATAATTTAAAACAGGAACTTGAAGTATCGGTTAAGGAAAAATTCAGCAGCATACTTTTACAATACAGTCAGAAATCACAATCATTCCTGAACGAAATTGTGATAAAAATGAAGGAAATTCTTGGTATTAATATTGAAGGGATAATATCAACCTTTGACCTTGAAGTATATACTTCTTTCTATTTTAAAGATGATATAAAATATACCATTCCTTCACTTAAAAAACGATTTATTTATAAGTTAATACCTGAGGGTTTGGTAAGAAAAATGGTGCTGAAACAAATGCTGGTTAATTGTATTGATTTGTTTAATCCGAATTTTGGTAGATTAAGATCCGATGTTGATTACAAAACAGATGATTCTTTCAGTATATTTTAGTATCATTTTGATGAGATGTTGCTTGAATTACTGCAGAGACTTAAAGGTATTATTGAAGAAAGTATCAGGGCAAAACTGGCTATTCATGAAAATATAGAAGAAAAACTTAATCGCATTCATATTCAGCAAAATAAAATAGAAGAAATCCTTAATCATTATTCAGATAATTTAGTAAACAAATAGAATGCATATAGACAAACAAACCCTCAATGACCT
>CAZBCB010000210.1:0-5955 GCA_964489905.1 uncultured Bacteroidales bacterium | reverse complement strand
TGAAATTTTATCAATAAATGAGCGATGTTTTACAGGCTGATTAAAAGCATAGTGCTGTTAGTTTTTATAAATTATTTCGGTTTCTCTCAGATTTCCAATAATAATGGAAGAGGGAAATCCACAAGAAATGGTTTATATACTGCCCAAAGATTTAGCCCCAGATTTCTGTCATTGCCTCCCGAATTTGAATTCAACGAGGTTAGAGCCATTATAAAAGACCACAAGGGTTACATGTGGTTTGGTACTACTTATGGACTGGTAAAATATGATGGCATAAATCTTTATGTCTATGAAAATGACCCTGAATCAGGTAATGGTTTAAGACATAAAAGCATTAATGCATTGACAGAAGATGCCAATAACAATTTATGGATTGGCACATCCGGAGGACTTAACAGGTATGACAGGGAAAAGGATTGTTTTACAGGTGCTGATCCGGTTAAGGGGAATAACAATTATTTAAATCATACATTTATAAGTTCTCTATGTGTATATAAAGGAACTATTTTATTGGCCGGTACCTATTCAGAAGGTTTAAACATATATGATCCTGTAAATGAAACTATTGTAAATTATTCCTATAATCCGCTTGATTCAAATTCCATAAGCTCAAGCCGTATTACCTGCATTGCTGTAGACATGGCAAATAATATCTGGGTTGGGACAGATAACGGTCTTAATTTGTTTATCAATAATAAAGGCTTTAAACGTTTTTATAACGATCCGCGTAATGTAAACAGTTTAAGCAATAATCATATCACTTCCATTATCACTGATGAAGACGGGAATCTATGGATTGGCACACAAGGAGGAGGTGTCAACAGACTTATAATGGATAAAAACAAAATAATTTTCAGACACTATAACACAAATTCAAAATACGGAAAAATTTCAAATAATTACATTCTCTCATTATGTGCTGATATTAATGATAATATCTGGATAGGCACTGATAACGGAGGATTAAACCGTTTTAACCCCGGAACCGGAACTACTGATGTTTATCAAACCGAAGAAGGAATCGAATTCAGTATTAAAAGTAATTCCATCTGGTCGTTATACGCAGATAATGAAAACAGGTTGTGGATTGGCACTTATAACAGAGGCATTAATGTTATTGATGAAAATTTCAGAAAATTCGAATTATTTCAGAGAATTAACTTTTCGGATAATAGCCTTACTAACAATGATGTAAAAGGATTCGCCGAAGATAATCAGGGCAACGTATGGATTGCGACAAACGGTGGTGGCATTTGTAAATTTAATCCTGCCACACGACAGTTTACACGCTTTATTTTAAACAAAAATAATCAGATTCTTATATCAAATAATGCTGTGCAAGACATTCTGTACGATTCGAAAGATAACCTGTGGATCGGCACATGGGCAGGAGGTATTGACCGACTTTCAAAAGAAGGAATCAGACTCCGCAATTATAAACTGATCAACAATCTGGGAATTGAGAATAATAATGTATTTAACCTATATGAAGACAGGCAAGGGAATATATGGGCAGGAACTGCAGGAAACGGGCTATTCCTCTTTAATGAAAAAACTGATGCTTTCATGAGTGTTTCATGTATGAACGAATCAGCATCGCTTACAAATCTGGCTTATATTTCAGATATAATACAGGATTCCGAAAATAATTATTGGGTTGGAACACTTTTCGGACTGGTATTATTAAAAGTTTCAGAAAATTTAAATTTTGAATGTATCAATTTTTTTTCAAACGAATCCACTGGCTTAAGCAGTAATCTGATTGAAACGGTTTTCGAAGACAGTAAGGGCAGAATATGGATAGGTACGTTGGATAAAGGGTTAAATCTTTTTAATAAAAAAGACAGCACTTTTTCTGCTATTCAAAAAAAGAACGGGTTACCGGGCAACTCTATTAAAGGTATTCTGGAAGATAATGAAGGATATTTATGGATAAGCACCAATATGGGTTTATGCCGGTTTAATTATGAAAAAAACAGCTTTACCAATTATTATAAAGAAGATGGCCTGAATTCAAACGAGTTCAATACCAGATCGTGCCTGAGAACAAAAGCCGGAGAATTTTACTTCGGAGGTGAAAATGGCTTTAACATTTTTTCTCCACAACTCATTAAAAAGAATTCATTTGTTCCGCCTGTATATCTTACTGATTTTAAAATAAATAACAAACCTGCCCTCATTGGTGCCAAAGGATCTCCGCTCAAAAAACATATCAGTGAAACTGACAAAATTATACTTAGTTATGCACAACGATCTTTTTCCATAGAATTCATCGCTTTAAATTATACAGCTCCTTCCAAAAACCAGTTTTGCTATATGCTTGAAGGATTCGATAAAGACTGGCAATGTAACGGCGTTCAAAGAACTGCCAATTATACCAATATCATGCCTGGTAAATATACATTTCTGGTTAAAGGTTCAAACAATGACGGGGTATGGAACGAAATCCCAACCCGGCTATTAATAATTGTAAGGCCTCCTGTTTGGAAAACATGGTGGGCAGTAGGTGCATACATTATTTTTATTGCTTCTTTAACATATTTTTTGCTCAATGCATGGCTTGAAAAAATTAAAATTGAAAATCAGCTTAAACTTGAGCAATTGAGCCGTGAAAGAGAACATGAACTGAATGAAAAAAATATTCAGTTTTTTACAGACATTTCGCATGAATTCCGCACACCTTTGAGTTTAATTCTGGCTCCGCTTGAAAGCCTTATTTCATCAGCACAGGATAAAATGAAAGAACAGTTGATGGTTATTCACCGAAATGCGGGACGATTATTACAGTTAACCAATAACCTGATGGACATCAGAAAACTGGAAGAAGGTATGGCAAAGCTGAAAGTACAGCACGGGGATATCATGGAATTTGTTAAAGATATATCCTCATTCTTCAATGTAAATTTTAAAAGCCGCAACATCGATTTTTCAATAATCGCCAGTGCCTCTCCGGTCATTAAAGGATGGTTTGACCCCGAAAAAATTGAGACAATTTTATTGAATTTATTATCAAACGCATATAAATATACTCCTGATAACGGTAAAATAACATTAACAGTTAATGTTTTTACCGGAGAGGAACTTAAAAACAAATACGGCCAACTTATTAAGGAAGTCAAACAGGATTGTCATTATGTTGAAATCAGGATTATTGACAATGGTATAGGGATATCGGAAGAAGATCTGCCTTATATTTTCGATAAATTTTATCAGGCAAAATCATCAGGGATTAATAAAAAAGCCGGCACAGGTATTGGTCTCACACTTACAAAGGGATTAATTGAATTACATCATGGCAGTATTTGGGCAGAAAGCATTCCGGGGAAAGATACTATCTTCACCGTTATATTCCCTATTGATCAGGATGCTTATTGCGCTGAAGAAATCGTATCAGAACCTATAGGAATAACCAAAAATATTTTATTAAATCCGGAACAACAGCTAACTCAGAGTGATTTTGATGAAGAACCTGATAGTAATGAAGTAAAACCGGATGTATTGATTGTTGAAGATAATGACGAGCTAAGACGCTTCTTGTCCAGAGAACTGTCAAAAAAGTATAATATTCTTGAAGCTGAAGATGGGAAAATAGGGATTGATTTGGCTTTTTCAGCAATTCCCGATTTAATTGTAAGTGACATTTTAATGCCTCAGCAAAGCGGAATTGATTTATGCAAAACAGTTAAGTCAGATTTCAGAACCTGCCATATCCCGGTAATTCTTCTTACCGCAAAAACAACAATCGGTGATCAGATTGAAGGAATCGAAACGGGAGCTGATGCATATATTACCAAGCCTTTTAATTTGCAATACCTGATTACACAAATTAACCAACTTATTCAATCACGGCGAAAATTATATGCACAATTTAGCCAGGACGTATATTTATTACCCAACAAAATGGCCAATAATGAAATGGATCAGCAATTTCTTCAGAAAGTAATTGATTATATTATTCTTAATATTACAGATAACACACTCAGTGTGGAAGATATTGCTGAACATCTTAATATTAGCAGAAGCAATGTGTACAGAAAAATAAAAGCGCTGACAGGAAAGACAATCATCGAATTTATAAGGCTTATACGTTTAAAACAAGCTGTCAAACTGATGGAAACAAAGAAGTACTCTCTCGCAGAAATCGCCTATCAGACAGGTTTTACTTCTCCATCCTATTTTACAAAAAGCTTTAAGGACGAATACGGGAAACCTCCATCGGAATACCTTGCTAATAAACCCGCATAATATCCGGTTTTTTTAACCCGGGTATCATGAGCTTTAATATTCATAGTACTTTTGGGGTGCATATTGATTACGTTTCAATTGACGAATTTCGGTTGACTATTCCCGGATTATAATTTTGCATCAAAATTGTTACAGAATGGTTAAATTATTATAGTTACTGTATTTCGTTATCATTAATTTTAATGATGTTATTTGTAATATCTATAAAACCTTTTTCTTAAAACCTTTAACCATGAAAACTCAATTGTTAAGTATAATAGGTGTATCATTGCTTTTACTTTCAGCATGTTCTGAAGATTCAGAAAAAGATTTCACTCAGGAAATTGAGACAAGTCGGTTGAAATCGACTGCGACAATAAATGCAGGTGTGGTTCAGCAAAACATTCGGGGTTTCGGAGGAGCCAATATTATTGGCTGGGTTAGTGATTTAACTAGTACTCAAAGGACGAAAGCTTTTGATCCGAATAATGGCATTGGATTAAGTGTTCTCAGGGTGCGTATTTCCCCAAACAGCGCAGATTGGTCAGCCAACAATGCAACTATAAATGCTGCAAAATCATACGGGGCAATTGTTATTGCTTCAGCATGGTCAGCCCCCGCAACAATGAAAGACAATAACAGCCTTATTGGAGGAAAATTGAAAACCAGTTCTTATGCTGATTATGCAACCCATCTCAGAAACTTTTGCACAACAGTAGGAGGTATATCTGCAATAAGTCCGGTAAACGAACCTAATATCACGGTTAACTATGAGTCGATGAGCATGACTGCTTCCGAAGTTGCGTCTTTTGTTGCAGCACAAGGTAATAATTGCGGAGCATCAATAATGGCTCCGGAACCTTTTAATATGGATCAAAACTATATAAACACCTATTTAAGCAACGCCACAGCAAAGTCCAAAACAAGTTATATCTGCGGACATATTTATGGTAAAACCCCTTATTATTACAATTTCGGTAAGGAAGTCTGGATGACCGAACACATTACTGATACGGATGACGGAAATAACTGGAACGGGGCAATGAAAACAGCCAAGGAAATACACGATTGTATGGTATCGGGCTGGAACATGTGGGTGCATTGGTATATCAGAAGAAGTTACGGACTGCTTGATGAAAATGGCAACATAACCAAACGTGGCTACGTGGTCAGTCATTTTGCAAAATTTATACGCCCCGGCTTTAATAAAATATCCTGTACAGCTAATCCTACCTCTGGCATTTATACCACTGCCTATAAAAATGGTTCGAAGCTTGTAATTGTTGCCATCAATCAGAATTCGTCAGTTACCTACCAGACCTTTAGTCTGAGTGGTATTTCTGTCGCAGGTTTCAATCGTTACAGAACCACCAGTTCAACCAATCTTTCATTTGACAGTTTTTCGATTTCAGGTAGTAGTTTCGGTATTAATCTTCCTGCATCAAGCATCACCACCCTTATCTCTTACTAAACAACAAAATGGCATGAATTTAAAAAACTGTTATGTCGCTTAAGCAAAATTAACCCAGATTTGTCATTGCAAAATATTAACAATCAATGAAAAATTAACAAAATTTACTAATGATGGTCATTAAAAACATAAGGTTAATTAAAAATTTGGAATAAATTCATTATATACCTTTTAACCAGCCAGACCAGAAGAATCAGAATTTAATATTAATAATATGATAAGGCATTGGAGTTTGCTTTATTTATTGTTGCTTGTTGTTA
>CAZBCB010000209.1:0-5991 GCA_964489905.1 uncultured Bacteroidales bacterium | reverse complement strand
AATGACAAATCCGGGCTAAATCTGATCTCCAAATATATCCGGACTGAAATTATTGATAATAATTGAATTCACCTTGCATACCGGAGCTTTTGTAACCACATAAACACTGAAAACAGTAATTGTTATATAATTTAACACTTTAAAAATGAATATATTGACTTTTTTTCTGTTATCCGGGATTAGTCGATAGAAACACGATCTATTTAAACATGTTGTTTATATTGACTTACCGAGGAACCCCCACTTATTAAAATATTTCATTCCGGAATGCCTGAATGATTAAATTCTGCTGGTCGATTCGTCAGTTGAGAAATTCAATTGACGAATTTGGGATTATATTTTAAACCATTAGATATCTCTTAAATAATTAAAAATTTTTTTATTTACCTTTGACATGACATCTGATTTTTTTCATTGTTGTACGACATTATGATCAAAGCCTGGAAAATAAAAGAAAACGGACATTATGATGAAATCAACAGGCTTTCAAATGAACTGAATATCAACACTATACTTTCAACCCTGTTGGTTCAGCGGGGAATCAACACATTTGAGAAAGCAAAAGCTTTTTTCAGGCCCAGCCTAAGCAATCTTTACGATCCTTTTCTGATGAATGATATGGAAAAGGCTGTCAAACGTCTTCAGGCTGCTATAAAGAATCATGAAAAGATTCTTGTTTATGGTGACTATGATGTTGATGGCACAACATCAGTTGCATTGGTATATTCTTTTCTGAAAAAATACTATGATAAGCTCGACTATTACATCCCCGACCGTTATACAGAAGGATACGGCGTTTCATACAAAGGCATTGATTATGCTGTACATAATGGCATCACCCTGATCATAGCTCTTGACTGCGGCATAAAGGCCATTGAAAAAGTTGCCTATGCAAAAAGCAAAGGTGTTGATTTCATTATCTGTGATCACCATACCCCTGAGGAACATCTGCCCGATGCGGTTGCAGTGCTTGACCCACAAAGGCCTGATTCAACCTATCCTTTTCGTTACCTTTCAGGGTGCGGAGTAGGTTTTAAGCTGCTGCAGGCATATTCAATCATGAACCAATTGCCATTTGATAATCTTGCTGAATACCTCGACCTGGTGGCTGTAAGCATAGCCTCAGATATTGTGCCCCTTGTGGACGAAAATCGCATACTTGCCTATTATGGAATAAAAAAGCTTAATGAAAGCCCGATTGTCGGGCTGAAGGCAATTATCTGTGCAGCCGGAATAGAAGGCAAGCCCATTGCTGTTGATGATATTGTTTTTAAAATAGGTCCGCGGATTAATGCTGCAGGCCGTATAGAATCAGGTAAGCAGGCTGTTGACCTGCTTATTACGGATAAAGCAGATGAGGCAACTTTACTTTGCGAAAAAATTAATAGTCATAATCAAACCCGCAGAAATATTGACAAATCCATTACTGAACAAGCCCTTAAGGAAACCATGGCCGGTTGTGACCGGTATAAGTATTCTACCGTGTTGTTCAACCGCTCATGGCACAAAGGAGTTGTAGGTATTGTGGCATCAAGGATTATTGAAAGCTTTTACAGGCCAACCATTATCCTCACCGAATCAAACGGATTTGCAACAGGTTCAGCCCGGTCGGTACCAGGTTTTGACCTCTACCAGGCCATCAGCGCCTGTTCCGACCTGCTCGAGAGCTTCGGAGGACATATGTATGCGGCAGGACTCACCATGAAAATTGAAAATGTTCAGAAATTCAGGGATAAATTTGAAGCTATCGTTAAGGAAACAATCTCACAGGAACAGCTTATTCCGCAGATAGAAATTGACACTGAACTTAATTTCAGGGATATAACACCCAAGTTGTTCAATATTTTAAAACAGTTTGAACCCTTTGGCCCTGAAAACATGAATCCGGTATTTTTTGCCGAAAATGTGGCCGACAATGGCGCTGCGCGTATTGTAGGTTCAAAAAATGAACACCTTCAGCTTAACCTTATTCAGGAAGATGTTCCGTTTAATAATTTCAAAGCTATCGCATTTAACCAGGCCCATCATTATGAAAAAATCAAAAAAGTTAACGGTTTTGATATTGCCTACACACTCGTTGAAGATACTTTCCGCGGTAATTCTTCTATTCAACTTAATATTAAGGATATCAGAATCTGAATGATTACCGGAGTTGATTTATTTGCATCAGTTTTTGAAAATTCAGTGTTATTCCCATATTTGTCATTAGTTCACCTTGCTTTTAATTGCAAATCCGATAGCCGCCGGTGTATACTGAACAGCGCCCCGATTTAATCAGTCATTAACAAATTGATGGGCTCATATTTGGAAAATATAAATTTTATAAGTTTATTAGCCTTAATATTAAATTGAACACCCATGCTAAAAGTAAAAAAAGCCATTATTGAAAAGGCCTGGGAAAACCGGGCTATGCTTGATCAGCCTGAGATTCAGAATATTATCAGAGAAATAATTGAAATGCTCGATAAAGGTAAAATACGCGTTGCAGAACCCACTGAAAAAGGCTGGGTAGTGAATGAATGGATAAAAAAAGCCGTTATTATGTACTTTCCCGTTCAGAAAATGGAAGTCATCACATCAGGCTTATTTGAATTTCATGATAAGATTGCTTTGAAAAAAGGATTTGATGAGTTGGGGGTACGTGTAGTTCCGCATGCTATTGCCCGTTATGGTGCTTATCTGGCAAAAGGAGTCATTTTAATGCCCTCTTATGTGAATATTGGTGCTTATGTTGATTCAGGTACAATGGTTGATACATGGGCAACTGTTGGCTCATGTGCACAAATCGGCAAAAATGTGCATCTTAGCGGAGGTGTAGGCATTGGCGGAGTTCTTGAACCGGTCCAGGCAGCGCCTGTGATTATTGAAGATAACTGTTTTATTGGTTCAAGATGTATTATTGTTGAAGGTGTACGGGTGGAACGGGAGGCTGTGCTGGGTGCTAATGTTGTCCTTACTGGTTCTACGCGTATTATTGATGTTACCGGCAATGAACCAAAAGAGTATAAAGGTTATGTGCCGGCCAGGTCGGTAGTCATACCCGGTACAGTGCCCAAAAAATTTCCCGCCGGCGAGTATAATGTCCCGGTTGCCCTTATTATTGGTCAGCGTAAGGAATCAACCGATAAAAAAACATCCCTCAATGATGCACTTAGAGATTATAATGTATCGGCTTAAAAAATAGTGAGGTAATAATGCGGATAGGTTTTGATGCTAAAAGGGCTTTCCTGAATAAAAGTGGCCTGGGTAGCTACAGCCGCAACCTTATTACAGCGCTACAAAGGCGTTTTCCTGAAAATGAGTATTTTCTTTATACTCCGCGCATAAGTAATGCTTTATACTCTGCGTCGTCATCTCACATGCATGTCCGGACACCGCAATCATTTATTAATAAAAGGCTAAGATCATACTGGCGTAGTTACAACCTTTCAGACCAGCTCATCAATGACAACATAGACATTTACCATGGCCTTAGCCACGAAATCCCGTATCGTTTTCCGGTTGACAAGGTAAAGCCAATAGTAACCATTCACGACCTGATCTTTATGCGTTTTCCTGAATGGTACACTTTGGCTGACAGGTTGATTTACAGGCTTAAATTCAGGTATTCATGCCAGACAGCCAGCAGGATTATTGCCATCAGCCAACAGACTGCATCTGATATCACCGAATTTTTCGGAATACCTTCAGATAAAATTGATGTTATTTATCAGGGCTGTAATCCGGCTTTTTATATCCCATTATCTGCCGATGAAAAGAAGAAAATAAGGCTTAAATACGGAATTCCCGAACAATATATTCTATATGTTGGCACCATTGAGGAAAGAAAAAATCTGTTGACACTGCTTAAAGCCATACATGCCGGAAGGATACAACTTCCCCTTATAGCTATTGGAAAGCCAACCAAATATTTAAAAAAAATTAAGACATTCATGCAGCGACACAAACTCCATGATGTCAAATTCCTGGATGAAATAGAAAACACGCACCTGCCTGCCTTTTATCAAATGGCATCCGTTTTTGTTTATCCCTCATTTTATGAAGGTTTTGGCATACCTATTCTCGAAGCATTAGCTTCGGGGACACCAGTGGTAACGTCAACCGGAAGTTGTTTTGCTGAAGCGGGAGGAAATGCTGCCTTATATACCAGTCCGCATAACCATGAAGAACTTGCTGAAGCCATTAAAAGCGTTTTATCAGATTACGGTCTTCAGAAAAAGATGAGAGAACTGGGTCTTCAGCATGCATCAGCATTCAATGCAGAAAAAATGGCAGAAAATGTCATGAATACTTATCTTAAAGCATTACAAAATGATTGAAGACATAAACCATGCTGTTAAAGTGCTAGCCGAAGGAGGCATAATTCTTTATCCTACCGATACCATCTGGGGATTGGGGTGCGATGCTACTAACGAAAAGGCAGTTGGCAGAATTTATGAAATCAAGAAAAGAGATGATTCCAAAAGCTTAATTATTCTGCTTGCCTCGGTTACGCAACTCGAGGGGTATGTTCAGCAGGTACCCGATATTGCATGGGAACTTTTTGAGGTAGCCGATAAGCCGCTGACCGTAATTTTGCCCGGAGCCAAAAACCTGGCACAAAACCTTGTGGCAAATGATAATTCCATTGGAATACGGATTGTACAGGACGCGTTTTGTAAAAAAATGATTGAAAGATTTAAAAAACCGGTAGTATCCACGTCGGCCAACATAAGTGGTCAACCATGGCCTGAAAACTACAAAGCCATCCATCCTGAAATAATAAAAAGTGTTGACTATGCGGTAAAATGGCGCCAGGATGACATGACCAGAGGCAAGCCATCATCCATAATCAAAGTAGGACTGAAAGGAGAAGTGCAAATTATAAGGGAATAAGAAGCCTTTTATTATATGTAATGAAGTGTTGAAGTGATAAAGTTATCTGGAAATGACATTGTCAGTCTTCCAGTGCCCTTGTTTTACCCGATCCCACAGCATTGGCATTAACAAGCGGATTTCCTTTATAATACACACTGCCGCTGCCTGTAATATAAGTCTCGAGGGTATTTACAGCCCATACCTTTGCCGAACCCGAACCACTAATATTAACTTTTACCCTGTCAGCCTGAAACCCATTACCATAAAAACTTCCTGAACCTGTAATGGTTATATTAAGTTTGTTTTCAGATTTGCCGGATGTTAAATCAATACTACCTGAACCCGATATAACAATATCCGCCTCACTGACTTCAAGTTTCTGAATTTTTATTGTACCGCTTCCGCTGACATTTATTATTAACCCATCCGTTTTAAAGGGAGTCTGACTGATTATTTTTCCTGAACCCTTTAAAATCAGTCTTTTTATTTCAGGCACAACAATATAAATATTAATTTTCCCAGGGTTTGAGAAACAATCCTCTTTGGTTTTAATTTCCAATGTATTGCCATCAGCCTTCATTTCAATTTTTTCAAGCATTTCTTTATCTCCTTCAATTTCAACCTTTTGCTGATTACCTTGTGAAAGGTAAACATTGGCTGATAATGACAGGCTTATAGCGGAGAATGCAGACACATTTCTTGTTTCTTTAACAATTTCGTTGCTTGCAGCAGGTATATTGCCTGAAAGCAGAAATACAACAATAAATAGAAAAATTGTTTTCATAGTTTAAACATTTTGGATTTTATATTACAAAACGTAAAAATTCAATCATTGCTGCATGATGATTCATTACTATAAAATAATCGAAAAGAATTTCAGGTGTAAACAAATTAACCAAGTATAATGAATTTATAAGTTCATCATACTTGGTTAAATGATTTTAGCCAGCGCGGCAATTTATAAGTTTGTTTTTTAGACAACCTTTGGGTTTTTACCCATTGAAATTAACCCCGGCTAAGCCATCAGGTATCTTTACTAATATTTACTAAACTGGCGCAAAACAGATACCAGGCTTAGTTTTCCTTTTCGTTACGTGTGCGTAACATAACCAGGTCGCTAAGCACTACTTCGGT
>CAZBCB010000208.1:0-6035 GCA_964489905.1 uncultured Bacteroidales bacterium | reverse complement strand
CCCCCTCAGTCCCGCTGATTAGTCTCAGGGTCGGCTAAGGAGTAAAAATTTTTTAGTAATATAATAAAAAAATAATTTCATCCCAAATTCGTAAAATGATTTTCTCAATTGACGAGTCGACAAACAAAATCAGAATTTCCCTGATAAATCAATAAAAACAATATTTTTAAATATTATTTGTGTTTCTGTTAACTAATCCCGGAGTATTATTAATTATACATTTTGAATATGTAATTCGGATTAATCTTTATTTTCTCTCATCTTTTTTAAAGATTCCGCCATTAAGGCCTGGACTGTATGAAGCAAAACAGGTAAATCCGCCTGATTGTACATATCTGTATTAACTGTCTCAAGAACCCTGATAATTATATGTCTCCTGCCTTTAAACCAGAAACTGTCCTTTGGCAGTGCATCAAATGCTCCGTCAATAATAACGGGCAAAATAGCTGCTTTTGATTCTAAAGCAATTTTAAAAGCACCTTCTCGGAAAATACCCAGGTTTCCATCAGTGGTCCGGGTACCTTCAGGAAATATAAGTATCGATATGCCTTCTGCAAGCGATTTAACAGCAAGCCTGACCATCTTTTCAGCACTTTTCTTATCCCCTCTGACTACCGGAATATACTTGTTGAGATACAAAATCCACCCGACTACAGGTATCCTGAATAGCTCAATTTTTGATATCCACCGGAAAGGAAAATATAACTGGTATAACATAAGAATATCAATAATTGACTGATGATTGCAAAGGATAATATATGTTTTCCCCTTTTCAAGCCTAGGTCTGTTTTCAATAGTCAGTTTCCACCAGGGATTTAATAAAATATATAACCCTGACCAGCATGCAACAAAATAATGACAAATGATACGACCTGAGTCAAAGGGGGTTGTGATCAGCCATATAAGCAGATATAACAAAAATAATGGCAGTATAGTTATCAACAAAACAGTCCAAATAAGTAAAGTAATGGCAACGGATGTGATTTTTTGTTTCATCTATAAACAACGATTAGGCAATGATGTTATAAAAATCAGCTGATTTTACATTCCATCAATGTATGGCTCACACCGAGGTTATCATGTTGATTAACTACCTGCAGTCCGGCCTGCGCAATTAAATGAATCAACTGTTCTGAACTGTACATCTGGCTATTGCCGTTAGCCATTACCGTAAAATAAAGTGAAGTGCAGTTTAATGCAAAAGCTGATGCCGGAAAACGCTGCCTGTCAATTAACGGTTCAAGTATGAATAATGAAGTATGTTTATCCATCGATCGACACGCACGCTGAAGAATATGTGTGATTTCAGCTTCAGAAAAGCAGTCAAGAAACTGACTCATCCAAATTGCATCAAATCCTTCCGGAAACTTATTTTCAGGATTCAGCAGGTCATTGGCATAATATTGCATACGATGTCCCAGGCCAAGGCTTTCCATGTTTTTCTTAGCCATATTAAGCTGGCCGGGCAAGTCCATTATGGTTACTTCGACATCGGCTGAATAATTAAGGCAGGCCGTTGCCCACTTGCCTGTATTACCCCCCACATCAAGCAGTTTCTTAATGGGTGATTTAAAAACCAATGGCAGGGCTTCAGGGAAAACAACATCAGAATAATAATGGTCAAAGGCAAACCAGCTTTTCTGCACATCAGGAGGAAGTGCAGCAAGACCTTCATATATGGTAGGCCAGTTGCCGAATACCTTTAATCCCTCGGGTTTACCGCTTTCAATTGATTGTTTTAATGAAAATAATCCTTTGTAACATACGTCCCTGATAAAATCCATATTGATTCGGGTGAGCTGGTCAGTTTCAAGGAAGAAACCTGTTTTACTCAAAATATATTTCCCGTTTTGTTTTTCAACCACTCCTGCATCAACCGCAAGGTTCATTAATACACGGGCTCCATATACTGAAATGCCTGCTTTTTCTGATAGCTGGTTCAGCGAAAGTCCTTCATCACATGCATCTTTAAGAAATTTCAGAAGCCCTAACTCACGCATTGCATACACAGCCTGAAATACAACCGGTGCAAAAGCAATCTTCTGAGCTTCAAATTTTGCCTCAATAGCACTAATCTTTTTCACTTACCTAATTTTAAATGATTCCTCTATTTTTATGCCTGCAAAGATTATCAATTTTTTTTTATTATTTCCATGGCCCCCATTCCATAGTAAGCCTGTCTCTTGTCCTGCTCATCCCGGTTGTGTTATTGCGCTGAAAATAACTGATGCCATCATCTTCATAAACGGTAGTAATGGTTTCTACTTTATATTTTGCCTGAGGGTCATTAAGATGATAAATCATGCATAACGATTGTTTTACCATGCCCTTAACCTTATCAACATAACAGTTGACATAGCCCTCTGAAGTGAGCTCAACAGCACGCTGCCAGCTTTCGGTTAATGCCAGGTTATTAAATGATACACCTTTAAGATTATCATTTAAATCAAATTCAAAGCTAAATGTGCCATCAGAATAGTTGTTAGGGGGATCATTACGACGGGTTAATATGTAGGTCTGATTCTTTTTTGATAGTTCATAATTAATAATATTGCAGACTTTATGAATATCAGTTTCTTTCCAACGGCTGCAGAAATTCACAATCTGAATACCTGTAAGCTGATTACCCTGGCCATAAGTATATTGTTTTACCTGCGAAAGGTGCAAAAATAAAGGTGCTCCACGTTTATTCGGATTTACAAGCTGGTAATACTGAATGTACTTCTTAATTTTTACAATTCTGCCCTGCCTGTCATAAAAAACCGAATCAACAGGAGTCTGATAATACTGGCCATACTGATTTCTTATAATACCACTAAGTTCATAGATGATAATCAGATTTTTATCTTTGTATTGAAAATTACAGTTCATGAAGGGCGCCTGAATACCAGTAATTATTTTCCGGTTGGGATCAACGTTAATTATAACATTATTGCCCGTTAGTCCAAATCTGACTTTCCATGGAGTAAACGGCTGATCAAGGCTGAAAGGTAAAATAAGATAACGGAAATCACCCAGCACTGAATCGCCTGTAATTTCAATTTTATCCATGCTGATAATAATATCATCCTTTATTGTCTTAAAATATGCTTCAAATAATACCGGCAACTCTTTCTGAAGAAAAGTAAGAGAATCAATTATCCGCTGTCTTCGTGCAATAGAGTCCCTGATAAACTGCTCTCTGGCTAATATTGAGTCCTGTATAAATTTCATCCTCATAGCAAGGGAATCTGAAACAGGTTGTTCTTGAATATATTGATATTCAGGAACTTTTATCGTATCCTGATTTTCCTCTGTCCGTTGTGGTTTATATAAATAACGCTCTTTCAGCGAATCGGGGCTGTATTGTGAAAAAGCATAACAAGATGCTGCAAGGCAAATGAACAACAAAAATACCTTGTGCAATGATGCAGTATAAATTACGTTTTTTTTCATTCAGGCTTATTTTAAAAAAACATTAAAAAAGTTAAAACCAATATAACGATTTTTTCTAAAACGCAGCATAACCAAGTATTTTTTTGAAAATAAATTAATATGACCGAATTCAAATTATTTATCCTTAAATTTCAGATAATTTATATTAATTTTATTTAATTGAACTTTCGTTTTGTTATGAAACATGCACGAAGTCTGTTATTAATTTTTGTTTGTATTCTGTTTTTAACTAAAAGCAACAGTCAGCACGTTAATATTGAATTCGATCATCTGACCAGTGTTGACGGTTTGTCACAAAACAATGTACTTGTTACTTTTCAGGACAGCAAAGGTTTTATTTGGATTGGCACTGAAGACGGGCTTAATTTTTATAATGGTTATGAATGTCTCATTTATCGCAACGACCCTAATAATCTGCAAAGTATAGGAAGTAATTTTGTCAGGGTGCTGGTTGAAGATAACAAAAGTAACTTATGGATTGGCACACAGGATGGTTTAAATTACTATGACAGGCGAAAGGATAATTTTGTCCGCTATTATCATGAGCCCGGCAACCCTAATACCATTGTAACCGATGGCGTTCAAAATCTTTTTATGGATTCCCGCGGATTACTCTGGATTACAACTGAATCGGGCATTTCTCTTTTAGATCCGGTTACAGGGAAATTTAAGTTACTGCAACATGATGCCAAGAACCCTAATTCATTGCCGGGCAATATTATAAGAAATGTAACTGAGGATGCTAAAGGAAGAATATGGATAGCTACTTTCAGCGGTTTATCCATGTATAATCCTGTCAATCAAACTTTTACCAACTTTGTTCATAATCCTGATGATCCCGCGAGTATTAGCAGCAATAAGGTGCAATATGTTTTCACTGATATGAAAAACAGAGTCTGGGCAGGAACCTTTGATAATGGTCTGAACCTGCTGATTGATATAGATAAAGGGAAATTTAAACGATTTATAGCCGGTAGTCCTAACGAAAAAGGCCTGCCTCACAATCTTGTCAATTGCATAGCTCAGAATGCCCGCGGAGTAATATGGGTGGGCACTTCAGGAGGTCTTTGTTATTTTGATGAATTCAGTGAAAGCTTTATCACCATTTCATCTGCTGAAGACAATGAGAAGGGATTAAGCAGCCCGGATATTTCTCATATTTATTTCGATAATACCAACAGAATGTGGGTAGGAACCCGCTTTGGCGGTATTAATATTTATGATGAAGGGAAAAGCAAATTTTTACATTACAAAAATCTTAAATCAGACCCCTTTAGCCTGAGAGGAGAAAATATCACATCCTTTGCGGAAGATGCTGCAGGGAACATCTGGGTTGGTTCAGATGGCGGAGGATTAAATTATCTTGACCGCCAGACAGGTAAATTCACACATATTATGGCAAACGCAAATAATTCAGAAGGACTTACCAATAATAAGGTGCTGGCGCTATGCCTCGATAGTTATGGTTTGTTGTGGATTGGCATGTGGGATGGAGGTGTCAACGTTTATGATCCCGTTTCAAAAACATTCAGGCATTATGTTAATGACCCCAATGACAATACTTCCTTATGCGGCAATAACATTTTTTATATTATGGAAGACAGCAGGAAAGATATCTGGATTGCAAGCTGGGGAGGTGATGGCATTTGTAAATATAATCGTGAAAAAGATAACTTTCAGGTATTCAGAAATAATCCTGCTGATTCCACCACAATAAGTGCATCAGGCGCTGTAATGATTTTTGAGGATTCTGAAGGTAATTTGTGGATTCCTTCTGAAGGGGCAGGATTAAATAAATATGAACGTAATAAAGGTATCTTCAGACATTATGGTGTAATCAGCGACCCTAAACAAATGAACAAAGGACTGAGTAACCTGTCCGTTTATTGTGTTTATGAAGACAGTAAGAAAAGGTTATGGATTGGTACTAACGGTGGCGGATTAAATCTTTTAGACAGAAAAACAGAAACTTTTACATACTTTCGTATGGCCGACGGATTACCAAATGATGTAATTTATGGTATTCTTGAAGATCAAAGCGGAAATTTATGGATCAGCACCAACAATGGATTATGCTGCTTCAACCCTGATAGTCTGACCTTTAAAAATTTCGATGTAACCGATGGTTTGCAGAATAACCAATTTAGCCGCTGGGCATTTAAAAAACTAAGCACCGGCGAAATGCTTTTTGGAGGGGTTAACGGATTTAACCTTTTTGACCCGTTGAATGTAATAGAAAATACTTATATACCTCCTGTTTATATCACCGGATTAAAGTTGTTCAATAAAAAGGTACATATCGGTGAAAATTCAGTACTAAAACAAAATATTATTATAACCAAAGAAATTGTTTTATCACACAAGCAAAACGTTTTTTCCTTTGAATTCGTGGCACTCAATTACAGACAGCCTACCAAAAACCAGTATAAATACAAAATGGAAGGGTTTAATGATGACTGGATTGAACTGGGTTCTCAGCGTGAAGCTTCATTTACCAATTTAAACCCCGGAAAATATATTTTAAGGGTTATAGCTTCAAATAATGACGGAATATGGAATGAACAGGGCACTTCATTAAAGTTGATTATCCGTCCGCCCTG
>CAZBCB010000207.1:0-6038 GCA_964489905.1 uncultured Bacteroidales bacterium | reverse complement strand
TGAAGGCATGATTTATCGTGATGTTGCTGATACGATTCTTCAGGATAAAAGCCTTGCCCTGCATTTTGAACGTTATGTTTTTGTAGGTTTTAATGCCTTAAACAAGTGTGAGGAAATTCTTCTTTCACATCTTAAGAAAATTAATAAAGCTCTTTTTTTCTGGGATTATGATGAATTTTATGTTGCAAATGAATGGCATGAAGCCGGTTTTTTTATAAGGGAAAATATCAAACGTTTTCCTTCTGAAAAAATGGCCATTGATTTTAATAATCTTATTTCTGAAGGTAAGGAGTTTACTGTTATTCCGGTATCCTCATCGGTTGCCCAGGCAAAAATTATTCCTGCTTTGCTTCAAAAGTCGGGGTTAACCGGTAACCCTGATTTAAAACAAACAGCCATAGTGCTTCCTGATGAAAGGCTAATGCTACCGGTGTTATATTCTCTTCCTGCCGGAATACAAGACATTAATATCAGTATGGGATATCCGTTTCAGGCGTCATCGGTGTATACTTTCACAGAGCTTATCTGTGCCTTATATAATAATTCTGTTAATCAGCAGGAAAATTCGAAAGCTTTCTACCATAAAGATGTGATTGCTTTTGTCAGACATCCTCTTGTAAATAATTTTTACCGTGAATCAGCTGAAAAACTTGTCAGTGACATTATTAAGAAAAACCGTTTTTACATTTGTATTGATGAGCTCAGACAATATCCGGACATGGAATTATTTTTCCGCGATGTTTCAGCAACTTCAGAGCTATTAACCATGATGTCTGATATTATTCAGCAATCTATCTTAAATTTAGTTAAACATAGCACAGCACATGAAAGCTATTTGCAGATAGAATTTCTTAACCATGCTTTAAACAGTATTATGCGAATAGCTGATATTCTTTCAAAGTCAGACCTGATACTTACGCCAAAAATTCTTTTTAATGTTATCCGTAAAATTTTAAAAGGCCTGACTGTGCCATTTGCAGGTGAGCCTCTGAGCGGGTTACAGGTTTTAGGAATTCTTGAAACTCGGCTTCTCGACTTTCAACATGTTATAATTTTGTCAATGAATGAGGGTATTATGCCGCGTTCATCTCATATTTCTTCATTCATACCTGGTAGTCTGCGCTTCGGATTTGGCCTCTCAATTGCCGAACATCATGATGCTATTTATGCATATTATTTTTACCGGCTTATTCAGCGTGCAAAAAAAATAATACTGGTTTATAATCAGCAAGCCGATGGTGTTTTCACCGGTGAGCCAAGCAGGTTTATTCAACAGTTGAAGTATGACAAGGCATTTAAACTAAGTGAGATTAATCTTGATTCTACAATTATTTCCTTACCTGCAAAGCCTATTGTCATTCAAAAATCAGACTGTATAATGGATCAACTCCTGCAATACACAATTTCATCAAATGACACATGGCTCTCACCCAGTGCAATTAATGAATATATTAATTGTCCCTATAAGTTTTATCTTACACGTATTGTATCACTGAAAGAAGCTGCTGAAGTGGTTGAAGATATTGACATGCCCTTATTTGGAAACCTGTTGCATGCGACTATGCAGGAAATTTACCTGTCTTATGTCAATAAAGAATTACATACACAAATAATTGCCGACATAATTAAGAACAAAAGTCTGATTGAAGACTCGGTGAAAAAGGCTTTTATCAGAAACAAGCTGAAAGTTGACACATCAGATGAGCTGACCGGTATGCATTTGATTATCAAGGAAATTATAAAGCATTATGCCCTGCAAGTATTGAAATATGATAAGCTACGTTGTCCTTTTACCATTCTTTCATTGGAAAAAAAATACAGGACGGTTTTCCCTGTCTGTGTTAACGATAATATTATTCAGGTGAATGTCGGAGGTTACATTGATCGTGTTGACCTGCAAAATGGAACTGCTATGATCATAGACTACAAGACCGGAACATCAAAACAATCATTTAACGGTTTGGAATCGCTTTATAAAGAAATTCCTTCAAAACGTAATGATGCCATATTTCAGGTTTTTCTATATGCATGGATATATCTGAATATTTTTCCTGATCAAAAGGTTGTTCCCGGCTTGCTATATCTCAGGGATAGCTATAGTGCTGACTTTAATATTTTTTTAAATGATACAGGCAATAAAACCAGGGTACTTGATTTTTCACTTTATTTTCAGCCATTTGCAACATATCTGAATTCTGTGCTGTCGGAGTTATTTAATCAGTCAGTACCTTTTTTACAGACGAGTGATGAAGAATATTGCACAAAAATAACATGCCCATACAGAGACATTTGCCACCGGTAATTTATTCCTTAAATAGGTCGGGCCTGATTTTTTTGGTTCTTTCAACGGATTGCTGATGTTTCCATTCATCGATTTTTTGCTGATGACCCGAAAGTAATATTTCAGGTACCTTCCAGCCCTTATATTCAGCTGGGCGCGTGTATACAGGCGGAGCAAGTAGGTTATCCTGGAAAGAGTCAGTTAAGGCCGAAGTTTCATCGGAGATTACTCCCGGAACTAAACGCCCGATACAATCGGTAACAACCATAGCTGCTATTTCACCCCCTGAAAGAACATAATCACCAATAGATATTTCACGTGTAATAAGGTGGTCCCTGACCCGTTGATCAATGCCTTTATAATGGCCACAAAGTAAAATTATATTTGATAAGGTAGCCAGATAGTTGGCCGTTTTTTGAGTAAACTTTTCCCCGTCCGGCGTAAGGTATATGATCTCATCATATTTTCGTTCTGCTGTTAGCTTTGATATACAAAGGTCGATGGGCTCAATCATCATAACCATCCCGGCTCCACCGCCAAACGCATAATCATCCACCTGTTTATGTTTGTTTTGCGCATAATCCCTGATATTGTGAACCTGTATTTCAAGCAACCCCTTTTCTCTGCCCCTTTTAATAATTGAATGGCTGAAAGGGCTTGACAGTAATTCAGGTAATATTGTCAGAATGTCAATTCTCATCTTATATTCAAATTGTAATGCAAGTAGCAAGTATAAATATTTCTTATGTTTTTATTCACTAATCTCAGATTAAAAAAAACAAAAATATAATATTCTTTTTTTCAATAATCGGAAGAAAATGTGCAAAATGGCTTAGCCAAACTTAAAATACTTGACAAATTCAAATAAAGGCAATAACTTGCATTATAGCCGTAATCAAGAGTCATTTTAAATCTTTGCTATTAATAAATTTTAATTCAAAATAAGATAATGTACTAATAACGAATTTTAAATTCGCAATCACCATGAAAGTCATCAGGAACATACTTATAGGTTTATTGATTATTCTGATATTATTAATAATTATCGGATTGTTTTTTCCTACTGAAAGGCACATGGAAAGAAAAACATTGATAAAAGCTCCGGCCTATGTTATTTTTAATCAGATAGACAGCCTGAAAAACTGGGAAAAATGGTTTCCATGGGCAAAAAGTGACACTCAAATGATATTGGAATACGAAGGACCTTCTTCGGGGACAGGGGCAATAAGCAAATGGAGCAGCCCAAACAGAAAGACTGGAACAGGCAGCATGAAAGTACTCGAAAGTAAGCCTTATAATTCTATTTTAGTAGAAATAAATGTTGCGGAACAGGGGGAATTATTTTATAGTTGGTTTCTCGAAGAAAATACCGAAGGAACAGCAGTAACATGGAAACTTGATATGAAAAATATGAATATAGCCGAAAAGTATTTTTCATTATTTTTAGAAAATGTCATGGGTCCTTTTTTTAAGCAAGGCCTTGACAGTTTGAAAGCTGTTTGTGAGAGGCCTGTTAAATAATATTTCAGGTAAAGCATTTTTATTATAATGGTTAATAAGAAATCAATAATAACTGCTTCACCCGTTTTCCTCATGATAGCCGACAGTATGAAATGAGAAATTTCGGTCTGTTGTTTAGTAAAATATATGTTGGTGACTGTTATAGGATAACAGACTTTTTAGTAACTTTATTTTAAAATCAATTTAATTTTTATGGACTCAAAAGAATCGGTGTATAACATAATGAAGAAGACAGCAAAGGAACTTCGTACGGGTGAGATAGCTGATCTTTCAGGAATTGACAAAAAAGAGGTTGAAAAAATAATTAAATTACTTGACAAGGAAGGCAAAATATTTTCACCAAAGCGTTGTTTCTGGAAAGCAAAGTAAAATGGTTTAACGGGGAAGCCTATGCTTGTTGATTACTATACATTACTGGATGTGAAACCTGGTGCTTCGGCTGAAGATATTAAACGGGCATACAGGCATAAGGCTAAATTATATCATCCGGATACCAACAGGTCTCCTGAAGCACATTTACAATTTATTCAGATAAAAGAAGCATTTGATATACTGCTTAGAAATAAAGAATATAATCACTATCAGAAATATAAAAGGCATTATTATTATCATCCACGTGACCCGTACTTCCGTTCAAATCATACGCATTATCACTATCAAAATTACGCTGCAACCAAAGACCATCATCATGGGAAAACCGGCACTTCAAGTGAAATCATAGGAAAACCTGAACGTGTTTTTGTTATTATCATGCATCTTCTATTTATAGGAGCAGGAATTTTAATATTTATATTTCCGATATTAACTATATTAACACAAGGTTTTTATCCTTACCATTCAAAACTGGATACTATTTTTGCAATGATTGCTTCAATGATAGTTGGAATCATTATGATATATAGATTATCTTTATCGTTTCTGGGTTTAATTAAAAAAATATAATGGCATATAACACTTACACTTCATTATCAGCCTATGTCAATTGAAATAAGAGAAGTCAGATCAAAGTCTGATTTAAAGACCTTCATCTTTTTGCCTGAAAAAATCCATAAAGATCATAAAAACTGGGTACCGCCGTTATACATTGATGAATGGGATTTTTACAATCCGCTAAAAAATTCTGCATACAGACATTGTGATACTGTTCTGTATCTTGCATATCGTGATAATAAGCCAGCAGGACGGATTATGGGTATTATCAATCATAAGTATAATAAAACCCACAATGAAAATAATGCAAGGTTTTTTAACCTCGAATGCTGGAATGATATTGAAACAGCCCGGGCATTGACCGGTGCTGTTGAAGTATGGTCGCACCAAAGAGGGATGGAACGTATTATTGGGCCTTTGGGATTTTCTGATAAAGATCCGCAGGGGTTTATGATTGAAGGTTTTGATATGCCAATGGTCATAGCCACTAATTGCAGTCTTCCCTATATGCCTGAGCTTATTGAACAGTGTGGCTATTCAAAGGAAGTTGACCTGTATGACTATAAAATTGATGTGCCTGATAGCATTCCTGAGATATATGAAAATATATACCAGCGTGCCCGTTTAAACGGAGGGTTTACGATAAAAGAATTTTCTTCAAAAAAAGAGCTAAGGACATACATTAAACCTGTATTCAGGCTTATTAATGAAACCTATGCTGAAATATATGGTTTTGCTGAAATTGAAGAAGATGAAATGGATTATATGGCCAACCGGTATATGTTTATTCTTAATCCGGAATTTGTTAAGGTGATTCTTGATAAGCAAGGCGAAATGGCTGCATTTATTCTTGGAATACCTGAGGTTGCCCAGGGAATAAGAAAGGCAAAGGGGCGTATATTACCATTTGGTTTTATCAAAATATTAATAGAAAGTAAACGCTCAAAAATGCTTACTTTATTGCTTGGGGCCATTAAAGAGGAATATCGCAACAGCGGGCTTGATGCTTTGCTGGCCATTAAAATGCTTGAGACAGCCCAAAAGGAAAAGATGAAAACAATTGACAGCCACCTTGTGCTTGAAACCAATATAAAAATGCGCAGGGAATACGAAAAGATAGGAGGTGTGGTTTATAAGCGCTTCAGGATATATCAGAAAGTGCTTTAATTCCGGGAACAATTTTTTGATGCTGATCAAATGCAGTTTTTATAATATTGCAAGACCTTAATTTGTAAAAAGTATTATTTTTGTCGCTCTTATTTTAAATACATTTTTATTTGAAATAAAGCCTGCTATCAGGAGAGAT
>CAZBCB010000206.1:0-6039 GCA_964489905.1 uncultured Bacteroidales bacterium | reverse complement strand
ATTTGAAAATTGTTTATACACCCATACATGGTACCGGCGTTCATCTGGTACCTTTGGTGCTCAGGAAATTTGGCTTCCGTAATATTATCAGTGTTCCTGAACAGAATATACCCGATGGTAACTTCCCTACAGTACACTCACCCAATCCGGAAGAACATGCTGCATTGTCGATGGCTATTAAGAAAGCAGAAGAAACCAATGCCGATATTGTAATGGCAACCGACCCTGATGCCGATAGGGTTGGAATTGCCGTGCGTAACAATAAAGGTGAATTTGTTATACTTAATGGCAATCAGGCTGCTTCATTGCTTATATATTACCTGCTGACACGCTGGTCGGAAAAGAAAAAACTCACTGGCAATGAATTTATCGTAAAAACAATTGTGACAACCGAATTGCTTGCCTCCATTGCACGTCACTATCGTGTGGCTTGTTATGACGTGCTAACAGGTTTTAAATACATTGCTGATGTAATCCGCCAGTTTGAAGGCAAAAAGACGTTTATCGGCGGTGGTGAAGAAAGTTATGGTTATCTGGCAGGCGATTTTGTCCGCGACAAAGATGCTGTTATATCATGCGCACTGATTGCCGAAACTGCAGCCTGGGCAAAAAATCAGGGCAAATCAATGTTTGAATTGTTACTTGAAATATACAAGGGATATGGCTTTTATAAAGAAAAACTGATATCATTGGAAAGAAAAGGAAAGAGCGGGCTTGAGGAAATTCAACAGATGATGAAGAATTTCCGTACTAATCCGCCTGCAATCATTAATAATTCAAAGGTGTCTGAAGTTATTGATTATCTTGATGATGCATCTATCCGGAAAGTTAATGAAAGAAATAAAGGGATAAAAATGCCCAAATCGGATGTGCTTCAGTTTATTACGGCTGACGGTTCGAAGATATCTGTAAGGCCTTCCGGGACAGAGCCAAAAATTAAATTTTATTTCGGAGTAAAAGAAAATTTAGCCGCTATCTCTGATTATGAAAATATCAATAAATTACTCGATTCCCGAATTGAAAATATCATCCGTGATTTAAAAATACAATAGAATGAAATCATACCGGAAAGAATTATGGTTTAACACAAGTGCCAGAAGAGAACTTGTGAATATAACACCTCAGGTACAACAATGTCTCATTGAAAGCGGAATTAAAGAAGGTTTATGCCTGGTTAATGCTATGCACATCACAGCCAGTGTTTTCATCAATGATGATGAATCAGGCCTGCATCATGATTTTGAAGTGTGGCTTGAAAAGCTGGCTCCTGAAAAACCCTATTCTCAATATCGCCATAATGGTTTTGAAGATAATGCTGATGCTCACCTTAAAAGAACCATTATGGGACGCGAGGTAGTAGTGGCAGTAACAAACGGACAGCTTGATTTCGGGCCATGGGAACAGATTTTCTACGGTGAGTTCGATGGTAAAAGAAAAAAAAGAGTACTGGTAAAGATAATAGGCGAATAAATAATGAGATTCATACCCAACATACTATATATTGCAGGTTCTCTGTTTCTCATGCTTTCTGCCTGCCGGCAACCTCAATATTACGGTCATGAAAGCGATTACTTCAGGCCTGTTGATACTCAGACTGAAAATAACCGGTACACCTTAAAGGATGAGCAAAATATCAGTAAAGAAAGGGAAAACTGCATTCAGGGTATTCCCCAACGGGTTATTGATACTAATGTACTTTCAGGCGCAGAATATAAACAAATCGATTTTATAGGTTATGAAAAAATTATTTTGCCAACAGGAGATAAATTATTAATCATCAACTGGGGATGCACAACATATAACCTGACTTTCAGGTTCGAAACATCACGATTCGGAACAGATACAACTAAAGTAAAATATTGGTACAACACATTGGCTCAACTGCTTGGCTTGGTTGAACCAGTAATAAAATCGCCCGTAAATATCCGGCAGGGAATCAATGAAATACATCAGTTTATAAAACAAGACACCATACCATTGGTTTATAATATTCCGCTCAGTATGAGTCATGACAGCATATATTCAGAAATTAATTTTGAAAGGGTAAAAGCATTGGCCGATACTGCTGTGCGGTTAGATGTGACTTTTTCATTAGGCAATTACTTACAAAAACCTTAAATCACTACTTTTCAGCTTCCAGTTTTCAGCAGAAAATCTGTTTTGTTACATGCTGCACATTACTAATGACAAAAGACGTATTTGTTTCTTAAAATCCCCCAAATCAATTATAGTCTGTTGTCCTTTTTTCTTTCCCTTATACTAACCGGGTATTACTTTGCACTTTATTCTTTTTTTCTTATCTTTCTTCCTGAAAACATTTTATATGCCCCGCTTTCCATATTATCAGCAATATGATGCCAAAGATTGCGGACCTGCATGCCTTAGAATGATTGCCAAATTCTACGGGAAAAATTATACTTTGCAGACATTGCGCGACAGAAGTTATCTGACACGTGAAGGAGTAAGCATGCTTGGAATTAGCGATGCTGCTGAAAGTATAGGATTCAAAACACTTGGCGTTAAAATTAATTTCAACCAGCTGGTAAATGAAATCCCATTGCCATGTATTGCTCACTGGAAACAAGACCATTTTATTGTCGTTTACAAAATTACTTATCAAAGGCGACACGGAAAAAAAGAACCTGTTATTCATGTGGCTGACCCGGGCCATGGTTTATTGCAGTATTCGAAGCAGGAATTTTTATCATCGTGGGCAAGTACAAAATCAGGTGACACCGAAAAGGGCTTATGCCTGTTGTTTGAGCCAGGTCCTGATTTTTATACATCAGAGGACGAACCTATAAACAAATCAGGATTTGGGTATCTTCTGTCCTACCTGAAACCCTATAAAAAATATATCATTCAGTTGATTTTGGGACTCATGCTTGTAAGTCTCATTCAGCTTATTTTTCCGTTTTTAACACAGTCACTTGTTGATATAGGCATTAATCTTCAGATCAGGAGTTTTATTCTGCTTGTTCTGATTGCGCAGCTTGTATTACTTATCAGCCGTAGCAGTGTTGAATTCATCCGTAGCTGGATATTATTGCATCTGAGTTCACGCATCAACATTTCACTGATTTCTGATTTTTTTGCCAAATTAATGAAACTACCTGTAGCCTTTTTTGATACAAGGCTTACAGGCGATCTGATTCAACGTATTCAGGATCACCAGCGTATAGAACAATTCCTTACAGGTTCATCACTTTCAGTAATATTTTCAGCTTTTAATCTTTTAGTATTCGGACTGGTATTACTTTTTTACCATTGGCTGATTTTTTTGATTTTTATAGCAGGAAGCATATTATATGTGGGCTGGGTAACTGTTTTCCTTAATCGCCGCCGGATACTAAATCATAAAATGTTTGCCCAGCTTTCCACAAACCAGAGCAATATTATTCAGCTCATAACTGCCATGCAGGAAATAAAACTTAATAACTGTGAAAAGCAAAAGCGCTGGGAATGGGAGAATATACAAGCCAGGATTTTCAATATTAATGTAAAAAGCCTTGCACTCACACAATATCAGCAAGCCGGGGCATTACTGATTAATGAACTGAAAAATATTGTAATAACCATATTAGCTGCATATTCTGTCCTCGATGGACAGATCACCCTGGGTATGATGCTTGGTATTCAATACATTATAGGGCAACTGAACAGCCCGCTTGAACAACTTACTTTATTTATCCATAACGCACAGGATGCTAAAATTAGTCTGGAAAGACTCGGTGAGATACATCTTAAGGAAGATGAAGAACCTGCCGAATCAGCCAGGCTGATTTCATTGCCTTCAAAGCATGATATTCATGTCAGCAATGTATCATTTCAATATGAAGGTCCGCATTCGGAATTTGCACTGAAAGATATCAACCTGGATATTCCGGAAAATAAAATAACAGCAATTGTCGGCACAAGCGGAAGCGGAAAAACCACACTGGTAAAAATACTTCTGGGTTTTTATCCGCCCACTAACGGAACCATCAAGGTAGGTGACACTTTTTTGTCTGCCATTGATTCCCGTTTCTGGAGACAGAACTGTGGTGTTGTCATGCAGGACGGATATATTTTTTCTGATTCCATTGCACGTAATATTGCCATGGCTGATGACCCCGTTGATATACAAAGACTGTTACATGCAGCTGAAGTTGCTAACATACGTGAATTTGTTGAATCACTGCCATTGTCATATAATACAAGAATTGGCAATGAAGGCCATGGATTGAGTCAGGGGCAAAAACAACGCATCCTTATTGCAAGAGCTGTATATAAGAATCCGTCATTTATTTTCTTTGATGAAGCCACCAATGCACTGGATGCAAATAATGAATTATTCATTATGCGCAACCTTGAACAGTTCTTTCATAAAAAGACTGTGGTTATAGTGGCTCACCGGCTGAGTACTGTGAAGAATGCCGATCAGATAATTGTGCTGGAAAAAGGAATAATCATTGAATCAGGCAGGCATGCAGATCTTATAAGAAAAAAAGGCAGTTATTATCACCTGGTTAAAAACCAACTTGAACTGGGAGCATAAAAATGATGATCAGGAACCGGAATACAAAATACCTGTTTAAGCTTCACCCTTTTATTCAGGGCAAGGCCAGAAAATAATAAACAAGAACAAATTATTAATGTCGGAAACAGATAAACATATTGAAATTCATCAGACAGCAATTCAGGAAGTAATAGGAAAAGCACCCGGCTGGATAACTACCTGGGGAACCACTATTTTACTTGCTTTTATTGTAATTCTGATTTTATTTGCTTCTGTTTTCAGGTTTCCTGACACTGTTAGATCAGAAATTATAATTACAACCGAATATCCTCCTGCCAGTCTCATGGCACATGCTTCAGGTAAAATCCAGAAACTGTTTGTCAGCGACAATCAGGTTGTAAAAACCGGCGATTTACTCGCAATTATTGATAATCCTGCCAGCTTTAATGACGTTATTAAAATAAAGCATTGGGTAAATGCTATGAAAAGTGATACAGGATCAGGGAAATCTTTTACAACGCTATATATTGACAAGGAAGTAATCCAGTTGGGAGAAATTCAGCCAATACTATCTGAATACCTTAACAGAGTTTATGAATATGAATATTATAAAAAAGATAATCCTGTAAAACAAAAAATATCAGCACTGAAACAAGAGCTTGATAAATATGCCGAGCTAAATAATGAATTGGCAAGGCAAAGTATTATTCTTAAAAAAGAACTTGACCTGATGCAGAAACAACATGACAGAAATATCACCTTGCATCGGACAGGTACCATATCCGATGCTGATATCGAAAAATCAGAATCGGTATTACTGGCAAAAAATTTTGAATATGGCCAGCAGAAGGTTGAAATTGCAAATAATAAATTGCAGGAAACCCGTGTAAAACACGAAATAGCAACATTAGAATCAGAACTTAACGAAACAATTTACCAGAAAGAGCAGATGATTAAAGAATCATATTTAAACCTGATTTCTTCTATTGCAACATGGGAAAACAAATATGTGCTTTCTGCACCTGTTGATGGCAGGGTAAGTTTTACCAAAATATGGAATGAAAATCAAACGGTAAGAGAAGGAGAGTTAGTAATGAGTGTGATACCCGAAAATCAGGGTAAAATCATCGGCAAGCTGAAACTTGGTATGGAAGGCGCAGGCAAAGTAAGGAACGGACAACAGGTTATTATTAAACTGCATAGTTTTCCTTACTTTGAATTTGGTATGCTGAAAGGTAAAGTTGCTTCAATTGCCGCAGCTCCCAATGAGTCAGTATATATGGTTCAGGTTAACCTTGAAGATTCGTTAATAACAACTTACGGTAAAAACATTCCCTTTCAGCAGGAAATGGTTGGTAGCGCAGAAATAGTAACTGAAGAACTGACCTTTTTGACCCGAATTATTAATCCCTTGCGACATATTATTAATAAACACAGGGCGTTAGGAAGTAATGAATGACAGATAGCAGAGCAATCAAAGAATAGATAACGGATGATGGCTGACAGGCAAATGATGATGAATTACAGATAAACTATCGATT
>CAZBCB010000205.1:0-6046 GCA_964489905.1 uncultured Bacteroidales bacterium | reverse complement strand
TATAATTACCAATTGATCTGTGGCATATACCTATAAAACAATTGCCGCAACAGCGGAAGGCCAATACAAGGAAAAAGGGAGCAGATTTCTTGCATATGGATTTCCGGTCAAAACAGATGCCGATATAAAGAATATCCTCGAAAACCTCCGCAAGGAGCATCACAGCGCAAGACACATCTGTTATGCCTACCGGTTAGGTTATGAAAATCACATTTATCGAATGAACGATGATGGTGAACCATCAGGAACTGCAGGAAAACCTATTTTTAATCAGATTTTAGCATACAACCTGACTAATATTTTAATTGCCGTAGTCAGATACTTTGGCGGTAAACTCCTTGGAACAGCAGGTTTAATAAATGCATACAGGGCTGCAACGATGCAAATGCTTTCAATGGCTGAAATAATTGAAAAAACGGCTGAAATCAGCTTTCATCTTTCATTCCCTTATGCCAATTTTAATCAGGTACTAAAACTGCTGAAAGAAGAATCAGCACTTATAACTGATCAAATGTATGATGAAATGTGTTCGGTTACCGCAACGGTTAATAAGAATAATTTTAAACAGCTCAGCAACAAACTTTTAATTTTTAACGATTTGAAAATCAGTAACATTAACGAAAATATACCATAATTCAATTAAAATAAATGAATGCATAAAATTATATACAGATGAAAAATAAAAGTCTGGTTTCAATTACCGATTTCAGTAAAAGCGATTACTTAAAAATCCTTGACCTGGCTGAAGAATACGAACGCCATCCTGTTAAGGATATTCTCAAAGGCAAAGTAGTTGCTACCTTATTTTTTGAACCGTCAACACGTACAAGGCTTAGCTTTGAGAGTGCAGTAAACAAAATGGGAGGCAAGGTCATTGGCTTCAGTGATTCATCTTCAACCAGCGTTACCAAAGGCGAAACGTTGTATGATACAATTAAAATCGTCAGTAACTACTGCGACCTCATTGTAATGCGGCATCCGCTTGAGGGCAGTGCACGGTTTGCCAGTGAAATTGCGACTGTCCCTGTGATCAACGCCGGTGACGGAGCTAACCAGCACCCCACACAAACTTTACTTGATCTCTACTCCATACGAAAAACACAGGGAAAACTTGAAAATCTTACCATTTTTATGGTAGGAGATATGAAATATGGCCGTACTGTGCATTCATTACTTATGGCTATGTCACAATTCAATGCCACTTTTCATTTCATATCACCTGATGAACTGAAAATGCCCGAAGAATACAAGATTCACCTGCGTTCAATGGGTTTGCGTTTCTATGAGCATAAAGATTTCACTGATATTATTTCTGAAGCAGATATTATTTATATGACACGTGTTCAGAAGGAACGATTTTCTGACCTTATTGAATATGAAAGGACAAAAAATGCCTATGTTCTTAAAAGTAAAATGCTTGCTAATACAAAAGAAAATCTCAGGATCCTGCATCCATTGCCCCGTGTAAACGAAATTGATCAGGATGTGGATCAGAGTCCCAAAGCCTATTACTTTGCGCAGGCATTAAATGGTGTATATATCAGACAGGCAATCATCAGCCTGATATTAGGCCTGAACTAACCCTGACATACTATCTATAAAACATTATAAACTATGAAAGATAAAATATTAGAAGTAAGTGCCATAGAAAACGGAACCGTTATTGATCATATCCCCCCCAAAGCGTTGTTCAAAGTTATTGCCATACTCGGACTTGATAAAACAGACAATCAGATGACACTTGGAAGTAACCTGCAAAGCAAAAAATTAGGGAAAAAGGCAATTGTAAAACTTTCAGAAATTTTTTTCCCTGATAAAGACATTAACAAAATTGCCCTTGTTGCTCCGCAGGCCAAGTTAAACATTATTAAAAACTATAAGGTGATTGAAAAAAAAGTTGTGGAAATACCTGATGATATTATTGGTATTGTAAAATGTATGAATCCAAAATGCATTACCAACAGCGAGAAAATTGTCACAAAATTTAAAGTTGTTTCAAAGAATGATGTAAAACTGAAGTGTTATTATTGTGAAAAAATAACCGATCAGGATAATATGGAAATCATCTGAATCAGCGCAGGCGGTCATAAGACCTTACGAGCAGTTCATCCTGGTGAATGCCACGATAAGCAAGTAATGTAAGAATTATAGAGACAACAGGAATAATGAACGGCAGTTTTAATGCATGCGTTTCAACCGGTAGGGATTTCTTAATCACCAAATAGTAATACAACATCAGCAACAATAATCCTATCATTAATAACGAATTAAGCACGCATACCCGCATTTGAATTATGCGGCGGTTAAACTGAAAAATATTCATAAAGCTTATTAATCCTGTAAGAAGGACCATAATCAGGACAGGAATTGAACGTATCAGAATTTCTGAATTTTCTTCAGTAATATATTTCTTAACGGCATAACTGTAAAACATTACAACCTGTCCGTCTTGCAAGGCTATTTCGGCATAAGGCCATATAAGCATAAATGACATCAGAACAACAACCAGGAAAAGATAAATCGATTGTACTCTTTGAATCATTTGGTTTCGTTTTCGCCAAAAATATAAAACTTTACGGAAATTGATTATTATATTGATTTTATTTTTTAATGGTTGTAAATTTCTTAGGGAATAGAATCAATGTATTCATTTATTGATAATAAATTTTTATAAACTTTAAGTAAAAAAAATCATAAAAGTCCTAAATTTGGAAAGGAGCACAAAAAGCTAGAATATTAATTATCAAAAAGAATGGAAAACAAGGAAATCAAAGCAATTATTGCTTTATTGGACGATCCGGACAGGGAAGTTGTTGAGGTTGTATCGGATACTTTATTAAAAAAAGGGGTCGAAGCTATTCCCGAGCTTGAAAAGGCATGGGAAAACACCCTTGATGAGAGAATACAGGAGCGCCTTGAAGACATTATACAACAAATCCAGTTTAATACTGCAAAACAAAATCTGCTGAGCTGGATAAAGACAGGAGCTGAATATATCCTTGAAGGAGCTTTTTTTGTTTCACAGTTTCAATACCCGGATATCAAATTTGAAAAAATCGATGCTGAAATTGAAAAAATAAGAAAAGACATCTGGCTTGAAATAAATAATAACCTTACGGCACTTGAAAAAGTGAGGATTCTCAATTATTTTATTTTTGACATGTACCGCTTTTCGCGCAATCAGGCTGATTTTTATTCACCTCATAATTGCTACCTCAATAAGGTTATAGAGACCCGTAAAGGCAATCCTATATCACTGTCAATTATTTATCTTGCAGTTTCATACAAACTTGGTCTGCCGATTTATGGCGTAAATCTGCCGAAAAATTTTATTCTTGCCTATAAAAATGATTTTCCTATTACAGATGCTGATGATGAAGAAAATAATATATTATTTTACATCAATCCATATAATAATGGCGCCGTATTAGGCAAGCGCGAGATTGACTATTTCATAACACAACAACAACTTAAGCCTCAGAAATCTTTTTACGTACCGTGTTCAAACCGCGATATTATTTTACGCCTGATTAACAATCTGATTTTATCGTACGAAAAATTAGGAGCCCCTGAAAAAATCACGGGGCTCAAAGAATTACTTGAAATAGTATCTCTTTAAAATTTAGATCCTTATTTTGCGTAGCTTACAGCTCTTGTTTCACGTATTACCGTAATTTTAACCTGGCCGGGATAGGTCATTTCATCCTGTATTTTTTTAGCAATTTCAGTGGCCAGTCCGTCGGCTTCTTTATCACTTACTTTATCGCTTCCGACAATTACCCTGAGTTCCCTGCCTGCCTGTATGGCATAGGTTTTGGTAACACCCGGATATGAGAGTGCCAGTGCTTCAAGGTCTTTCAGGCGTTTGATGTATGATTCAACCACTTCACGTCTAGCGCCGGGCCTTGCACCTGATATAGCATCGCATACCTGTACAATAGGTGAAATGAGGCTTGTCATTTCAACTTCATCGTGATGTGCGCCAATGGCATTAATAATTTCCGGTTTTTCCTTGTATTTTTCAGCCAGTTTCATTCCAAGTACTGCATGAGGCAGTTCAGGTTCATCGTCGGGCACCTTGCCTATGTCATGCAATAATCCTGCACGTTTGGCAATTTTAGGATTCAGGCCTAGTTCTGCAGCCATTATGGCACAAAGGTTTGCTACTTCACGCGAATGTTGCAGTAAATTCTGCCCATAAGATGAGCGGTATTTCATTTTACCAACAAGCCTGATTAATTCGGGGTGTAAACCATGAATACCAAGGTCAATGGCAGTTCTTTTACCCACTTCAACAATTTCCTCTTCGATTTGCTTTTTAACTTTTTCCACAATCTCTTCAATGCGTGCCGGATGAATTCGTCCATCGGTAACAAGCTGATGAAGAGCAAGTCGTGCTACTTCGCGGCGCACAGGGTCAAATGCTGAAAGCAGAATTGAATCGGGGGTATCATCGACTACTATTTCAACACCGGTTGCTGCTTCGAGAGCACGAATATTCCGCCCCTCACGCCCGATAATACGTCCTTTGATTTCATCGCTCTCAATATTAAAGACGGTAACTGAATTTTCAATAGCTGTTTCCGATGCAACCCGCTGAATAGTTTCAATGATTACTTTTTTGGCTTCACGGCCGGCAGTCATCTTAGCCTCATCCATAATTTCATTGATATATGATATGGCCTGGCTCTTGGCCTCTTCCTTCAAGGATTCTATAAGCTGATTTTTGGCTTCTTCGGCCGACATACCTGAAATAGCCTCGAGTTTTTCAACTTCATGTTTGTGTAACTTTTCAAGCTCCTCATTTTTTCGTTCGACAAGTAATAACTGGGCATTCAGGTTTTCACGTATTGCATCAACTTCATTCTTTGCCCGTTGTGTCTCTTCCCATTTCTGGGATAACATGGTTTCTTTCTGCTTAAGCCTTGACGCTGTAAAATTTAATTTACTGTTACGATCATTAACATATTTCTCATGTTCCGATTTAAGTTGTAAAAATTTCTCCTTTGCCTGTAGAATCTTATCTCTTTTAATTACTTCTGATTCATTTTCGGCATCCTGAATAATTCTTTGCTTCTTTTTCTTTAAGGCCAGATTCCAGAAGAAATATGACAGGACTCCGCCTGCCAGAAATGTCGTTATACCTGTAATCAAGACAGGTATAGTAAATAATCCTGCTATTATTATTGTCTTCATATTACTAAATTATATTAAAAAAAAACCCGCATAACTTTCTTCAAACGTTGATAAAACCCCATTTTGACACGGGTGGAGGTGCCAATTTAGGTTGAGGATCCATCGTCCCGATTTCTCGGAATTCCCGGACGCGCCGGGATTATGGCCTGCTCTGATTAAACTGAGTCACACTCCAATTTTTGTAGTGTTGAGTTTCACAGCATTAAGAAGAAATTATGCGGGCTATGCTTTTATATTTTAAAGAACGTATATTACTCTCCTTTAATATATTCTTCAAGTTCCTGAGTTAGTTCTTTTATCTGCTGATCGATCTGATTCATATCAAACCTTTCTTCAAGCTCCAGAACTTTTGTAACATACTGAAGAGCAGCCATTGCCAGAAAATCCTGTGTGTCCTTATCAAGATAACGTTGTTTATACTGTGTTACCTTTTCGTTAATTAACTTGGCTGCTTTTCGTATTCTTTCTTCATCTTTACTTTCAATTTTTAATGGATAATACCTGTCAGCAATATTAACTTTTATTGATAGCTTTTCATCCATTATTTATAATCTATCTGTTTAAAAGAGCAATACATTTATAAATTTCCCGCACAATTCTGTTTACTTTAATCCTGGCTTCATGCGCAGTTTCATTATCAGGCGAAACCAGCGCTTTGGCCAACCTGAGGTTTTCATACCTCTCTTCAACATCACTCATCTTATTTTTCAACAGATTGAGCTCCTCCTGTAATTCTCCGTTTTTTTTCTCTAATTCTCTGTTAATATTTTTTTGGTTTTCGTATAAATCAATTATTGTTTTTATTTTGTTTTTCAGTTCGGTTATCAAATCCTGTTTGTCATTATTCATA
>CAZBCB010000204.1:0-6055 GCA_964489905.1 uncultured Bacteroidales bacterium | reverse complement strand
GATTTTGTTAGTCGATTTGTCAATTGATAAAATCAATTGACGAATTTTGGGTAATTAAAGCATTATTTGTTAAAATATTGTATATCAAGCAAGTATAAATTCAAATATAAAAATATATTAATATCTTAAAATAAATTAAAATTTAATTATCAGTTTATCAAAATGTTGAAAAGCCGCGTTAATAACTATTTTGAAATGTTGATAAATACGAAGGAACCCATTTTGCATAAAAATATTTCTGTAATTAAATTGCAGTAACATGAAGATTCTTTCCAAAAGAATTTTATCTCGCAAATTTTCAATGTTTTAAAATTTTGGAACAATGCAGGCTGAAGAAACAAGAACAGAAAAATTAACACACACGTCAACTGAAACTTCTAAAACCGTGAAACAGTCAAACGATTCCGGAAAAAGGATTTACACTTATGAAGAAGCACTTGAAAGTTCGCTTCAATACTTCAAAGGTGATGAGCTGGCGGCAACAGTGTGGATCAACAAATATGCGCTGAAGGATTCGTTTGGAAAACTTTATGAAAAAGATCCCGATCAGATGCACTGGCGAATAGCCAGTGAAATTGCGCGCATTGAAAAAAAATATCCCAATCCGCTCACAGTTAGTGAAGTATATGAACTGCTGAAAGAATTCCGCTATATTGTTCCTCAGGGTAGCCCCATGACAGGAATTGGCAATAACTTCCAGGTAGCTTCCTTGTCAAATTGTTTTGTTATCGGAAATAAAGGCGCTTCTGATTCATACGGCGGAATTATGAAGATTGACCAGGAGCAGGTGCAACTCATGAAGCGCAGAGGCGGGGTTGGCCATGACCTTTCACACATAAGGCCGAAAGGAATGCCTGTTTTAAATAGCGCTCTTACCTCAACGGGGGTTGTGCCGTTTATGGAACGTTATTCCAATTCAACGCGTGAAGTTGCACAGGATGGGCGCAGAGGAGCCCTTATGTTAAGTATTTCCGTTAAACATCCCGATGTTGAACAGTTTATCGATGCAAAACTTGAACGGGGTAAAGTCACAGGAGCTAATATTTCTGTCCGTATTGATGATGAGTTCATGGAAGCCGTTGTTAATGAAGATGTCTATGTTCAGCAATTTCCGGTTGATTCAAATAAACCGTTAATTAAGAAAGAAATACATGCCCGTTCGCTCTGGGAAAAAATAATTCATAATGCATGGAAATCAGCCGAACCGGGTGTACTTTTCTGGGATACTGTTATCAGGGAATCGGTGCCTGATTGCTATGCTGATTTCAGTTTCCGTACCGTTTCTACCAATCCTTGCGGTGAAATACCTTTATGCCCCTATGATTCCTGCAGGTTGCTGGCAATTAATTTGTACAGCTATGTGGAAAATCCTTTCACACCCAAAGCGAAATTTAACTTTAATCTTTTCAGAAAACATGTGCATTATGCCCAGCGTATTATGGATGATATTATCGACCTCGAACTCGAAAAGATTGACGCTATTCTTGAAAAAATAAATTCAGACCCTGAAGATGAAGAATTAAAAAGAGTTGAAAGAAAACTATGGGAAAATATAAGGCAGAAAGCTGTGGAAGGCCGACGTACAGGCATCGGAATTACAGCTGAAGGCGATATGCTGGCTGCACTCGGACTTCGTTACGGAAGTGACGATGCCATTGATTTTTCTGTTGAGGTACAAAAAACTCTGGCTGTTGAAGCCTACAGATCATCAGTGGAAACAGCCAAAGAAAGGGGGCCTTTCCCGATTTATGATTCTCATCTCGAAAAAGACAATCCTTTCATTCAGCGGATTAAAAAAGAAGATGAAGCCCTCTATAATGATATGGTAAAATATGGTCGCCGCAATATTGCTTTGCTAACCATTGCCCCAACAGGAACTACAAGTCTTATGACTCAGACCACTTCAGGTATTGAGCCTGTTTTTCTGCCCGTTTACAAACGCCGCAGAAAAGTCAACCCGAATGATGCCAATGTTAAAATAAGTTTCGTTGATGAAGTAGGCGACAAATGGGAGGAATATAATGTATTCCATCATAAATTCCTTACATGGCTTGAGATTAATGGTTATAATATTGAAGAAGTCAAGCAAATGGATGATCAAAACCTGCAGGAAATTGTCAAAAAATCGCCCTATTATAAAGCTACTTCAAATGATGTTGACTGGGTAAGCAAAGTGCGGATGCAGGGAGAAATCCAGAAATGGGTTGATCATTCAATAAGTGTTACCATTAACCTCCCCAACCACGTTTCCGAAGACCTCGTAGGGCAATTATATATTACTGCATGGAAAAGCGGATGCAAAGGTGTTACTGTATATCGTGAAGGATCAAGGTCAGGTGTGCTGGTAGCTGATAAAGATAAAAACGGAGACAACAATAATGATGGCACTCGTTTTAAAAGACCAAAAATTCTTGAGGCAGAAATTATCAGGTTTAATAACAATGAGGAAAAATGGATAGCATTTATTGGCCTTAAGGATAACAAGCCTTATGAAATTTTCACCGGTATGGTTGATGATGAAATGTTTCCTATTCCAAAATCAATTACAAGAGGATGGATTATTAAAACCAAGGATGAAAATGGCGTATCCAGATACGATTTCCAGTATGTTGATAAATATGGTTATAAGAATACGCTGGGTGGCCTGTCTCATATGTTTAACAAAGAATTCTGGAATTATGCCAAATTGATATCCAGCGTGTTACGCCATGGCATGCCCATACCTGATGTCGTTAATCTTATTTCGTCGTTAAGGCTTGACAGTGATACCATAAATACATGGAAAAATGGCGTTGAACGCGCCTTACGCAAATACATACCAAACGGCACACGCGTTAAAAAGGGCAAAGTTTGCTCTGAATGCGGATCAGATAATCTGGTTTACCAGGAAGGTTGCCTCATGTGCACTTCCTGCGGTTCTACAAAGTGTGGTTAATTGTATAGGCACAAGTTATTTGCCGATGTGTTACAAAGAGGAAGCATGGCCTTAAAGCTTCCTCTTTTTATTTTTCAGAATTTCCCCAGACATATTTATGTATTCTTTTAATAAATGGCTTTTCACCTTTAGCCAGAAATTTAACATTAACAGGCACATAATAAATAAAAGGCTTCAGATTACCCAAGTCGGCCTTCCATTCCATGAGCCTTACAGCATCTTTTTCGGTGGTTATTATTATTTTGACCGGTGAAATCATTTGGTTGAATCTCTTTTTAATTAAATCAATATCTTTTTGCCTGTAAGCATGATGGTCAGGAAATGCAATTTCAGTTATTGCACCCGTATATTCTAACAGATAATCTTTTAAAGGTTTACTGTTTGCAATGCCTGTAATCAGTAAAATTTCAGCATTTTCTTTTCTTATTTGCTTAAAACTGATTGATAATGCTTTTTTTCTGAATAAAGGAACAGGGTTTTCGTAATTATATGTAGTAAAAAAAACAGGCTGATTATGTTTAAGCTTCAGCTTTTCAATAAAAATTTTCCTTTTGATGTTATTAATATCCGGAGGACATTTGGTTATAATTACCATATCTGCCCGGTTTATATTACCGCAATATTCCCTGAGATTCCCCAAAGGTAACATGAAATCTTTAAAAACAGGTCTTTCATAATTAACCAGGACAATGGATAGCCCTGCTTTCACATACCTGTGCTGAAATGCATCATCAAGTATAATTACTTCAATACCGGGGAATTCAGCAATTAATTGCCTTATTCCATGAACTCTCTTATTATCCACAGCCATAATAACCTCAGGAAATTTCAGTTTAATCTGGCGTGGTTCATCACCTACTTCTTTTACCAGTGTGCGTTTCCCGGCAATAATAAAACCTTTTGATTTTCTTTTGTAACCACGGCTTAAAACGGCTATTCTACAATATGCTTGCAACTGACTTACCAGATACTCAACATGCGGTGTTTTCCCTGTTCCGCCTGCAGTGATATTGCCTATTGAAATTACGGGTATGTCAAACGACCGGGATTTTATAATATTAAAATCAAACAACAGATTACGCAGATATACAATAAGGCCATATATCAAGGAAAGAGGATATAATAACCATACAAAATATATCCGCCAGTTAAGCATCACATGCAATCACTGTCACAGTTAAACAACCGGTGCAAATGTTATTTTAATATATCTCTATATCAAATGGTAACCGGGCCATTATGCCCTTTGAATCAATAATGTTTTGCAAATGATAATAATACCTGAATTGATATGGCAATTCTTGTTTTATTTTTTGCAGTTTTGCTTCTCCCGATAATTCAGTTATTAATTGTTCAATTGGGCTTTTCAGTCTTGGCAATTCAACAATCCGGTATTGTTTGATACCTGCCTTTTCAGCAGCTATTTCAATGGCTTTATTCAGACCTCCGAAATCATCAACCAGTCCAATGTTTTTTGCATTTGATCCGCTCCATACCCGGCCCTCTCCTATTTTATCCACATCTTCTTTTTGCATATTGCGTCCTTCGGCAACATGTGTTATAAATGTTTCGTAAACATTGTCAATAACCTGCTGAAGAATCTGTTTTTCATTGGCATCAAGTGATCTGAACGGTGAGCCGAAGTCAGCGTGCCGGTTTGTTTTTTCCACATCAGCCGATATGCCCAGTTTGTTATTAAAGAATCCCTTTGCATTGAAATATACCCCAAAAACCCCTATTGAGCCGGTGAGCGTAACCGGGCTTGATATGATGGTATCAGCCGGTGTTACAATATAATAACCACCTGATGCAGCTACATCGCCCATTGATGCAATAACTGGCTTCACTTTTCGGGCAAGGTCAAGTTCGCGCCAGATGATTTCGGAGGCAAGTGCACTGCCACCGCCTGAATTAACTCTTAACACAATTGCTTTAATTGAAGAATCTTCCCTTGCCTTACGAATTGTGCGGGCAAAAACTTCCGAACTTATATTGTTATCATCTTTTTCTCCTTCAATAATATTTCCTGAGGCATAAATAACGGCAATTTTATTTCGGCTGTATCCCTTTTCATCTTTGGGTTTTAATGCTTTTGTATATTGGTTATGGGTAACAAAATTCAGCTTACCGGCATTTTTTACCTCTGAAAGAGCAGCCAGTATATCAAGTACCTGATCTTTATATACAACGCTGTCTATCAGACCCATCTTGTAAACATCATTGGCACTGCCGGCTATCAGGTTATCAGCCATTGCATTCATTTCTTCTGCCTTAATACCCCGCTGTAGGGCAACCTCGTTAATTATATGCTGCCAGATTGAACCAATGTATGTTTTTATCTGCAGGCGGTTTTCTTCACTCATTTTATCATTAATTAACGGTTCAACAGCACTTTTGAATTTCCCATGACGGATGATCTGCGGTTCAATATCAAGTTTTTCAAGTGCTTTCTTGAAAAAAAGTATTTCTGAACTCAAACCGTCAAAATTGAGTACTCCAACCGGATTCATATAGATTTTGTCTGAAACGCTTGCAAGATAATATGTCGATTGCATGTAATAATCGGCATAACTGATAATAAATTTGCCCGATTTTTTAAAATCAAGCAAAGCAGTGCGTATTTCATCAATACTGGCTATACCTGCCTGAAGAACTGACAATTCAAGGTATATCCCGCAAATATTAGTGTCTTTAGAAGCTTTTTTAATATTGGTCAATACCTCATTTAATCCAATATGGGTTTCAATACCCATGCTGGCAGGATTTATTCCGGCCAACGGGTTTGAAGGCTTCCGGTCTGATATAGGCTGATCAAGCTTAAGCATCAGAATTGACTGTGGTTTAATTTTTAATGGCTTGTCCTGTGAGGATATTATTGCACTTATAATGCCAAGTGAAATGAAAAATATTATTAAAAATGCCACAATTACTCCAAGGATAGAGGCAAACAAATATTTTAAAAAGTTTTTCATAAGTTGGTTTTTTATTATTAAGACAATATTACGAAAAGACTACAAACAGAACAAGAAAAAGGTCAAAACAAATTTTTATTGATCTGAGATCAGTCAATAAAAACACAGTATGTATTTAAACCTGTTGTTTCTATTGACTATCCCGACA
>CAZBCB010000203.1:0-6078 GCA_964489905.1 uncultured Bacteroidales bacterium | reverse complement strand
GAAGAGGAGTTATTTAACCTTCAACGTTCATTACAGGCAATAAAGCAGATTATAATTTTTTTCAAAAAAGCTGAAGAAATAAAGTATCCCAGGCTCAGAAAAATTACTAATGACATTACCTATCATGAGCAGATTGAAAAGCGCATTGACCTGATACTCTCAAAACATGGAAAGATAAAAGACAATGCTTCTTCTGAGCTACAGAAAATAAGAAAAGAAATACAGCAGCACACTGTTGCTGTCAGCCGTAAACTTCATCAAATACTTAAGAAAGCAATTGAAGATGGTCTGGTTGACAAAGACGCATCTTTGTCCATTCGCAACGGCAGACAGGTGATACCCATACAAGCCACTCATAAGCGCCGGATTGAAGGTATCATTTATGATGAATCATCAACAGGCCGTACGGCATATATTGAGCCTTCTGAGGCAGTGGCCATAAACAACGAAATCCGTGAGCTTGAATATGCTGAAAACAGGGAAATTATAAGGATACTGACGAATTTTACGAATGAACTCAGGCCTTATATCGATGATCTGTTACAATCCTATGATTTTTTGGGAACAATCGATTTTATCAGGGCAAAGGCATTGTTTGCATTATCAATAAATGCTGTTCAGCCTGTAATCGTTAACGAACCGGGTTTAAAATGGCAGCAGGCCTGTCATCCCTTATTATTTCTTCATCACAGAGCTGAAAATAAGGAAGTTGTTCCGCTTGATATACGTCTCGATAAGAATAACCGCATTCTGATCATTTCAGGACCCAATGCAGGCGGAAAATCGGTATGCCTGCAGACGGTAGGTCTTCTTCAATACATGCTGCAATGTGGTATGTTAGTGCCCATGAATGAAAACTCACAAGCAGGGTTATTTAAAGACCTTTTTATTGATATTGGCGATGAACAATCGATTGAAAATGACCTTAGTACATATAGTTCACACCTGCTGGCCATGAAGTATTTTCTCAGGTATGCTTCTTCTAATACCCTCATTCTTATTGATGAGTTTGGCAGTGGTACTGAACCGCATATTGGCGGGGCAATAGCTGAGGCTATACTCGAAGGCCTTAATCAGAAAGGGGTATGGGGAGTTATCACCACACATTACAGCAATCTTAAGCATTATGCTTCTTCTGCAAATGGAATTATAAACGGTGCAATGCTTTTTGACACAGATAAAATACAACCACTGTATCGCCTTGAAATTGGCAAGCCGGGCAGTTCTTTTGCAATTGACATTGCACGAAAAATCGGATTACCCGAAGAAATACTTAAAAACGCCTCTCAAAAGGCAGGCGAAAATCATGTAAAATTCGACCGTCATCTGCGTGAAATAATTCGTGATAAGCGCTACTGGGAAATAAAACGGGATAAAATCAGGTTGGCTGAAAAAGAATTCACAGGCATTGTTCAGCGCTATTCTGAAGAGCTCTCAAATGTGAAAAAACTGGAAAAAGAAATATTAAACCAGGCACGAAGACATGCAGAGGAACTTATAAGCAAGGCAAACAGGGAAATAGAAAACACCATTAGAATTATCAGAGAAAGCCATGCTGACAAAGCAAAAACAAAGAACGCCCGTGCTGAATTAGAAAAATTAAAACTGCAGGTTGCTTCAGCAGATTATGAGGACAATAGAAAACTTACTTCAAAAATTGAACAGATTAAACAACAGGGAAAGAGATTTATAAAAAATTTTGAAAATCAGGAAACTGAAAATGGAATAAGCTCAAAAATTGATAATATTAACACCGGTGACCTTGTGAGAATAAAAGGACAGGAAACAGTGGGAGAAGTGCTTGATATACACAATGATTCATGCATGATTGCACTGGGAAGTATGATTACTACAGTAAAGTTAAATAAACTTGAAAAGCTTAATAAAAAAGATCAGGAAGAGAATAAATACGCAGGGTCAAAATATCAGAGCTTTACATCAGTTGTGCTTGAACGCAAGATGAATTTCAAACCTGATATTGATGTCAGGGGTATGCGTGGTGAAGAAGCACTGGAAAAGGTGAACCGGCTGGTTGATGAAGCTGTTGTCGTGGGGGCAAAGGAACTTAAAATTCTGCACGGGAAAGGCAATGGCATTCTGAAACAACTAATCCGTAATTACCTGCGTACATTAGATGTGGTTAAATCCTATTCCGACGAACATGTTGAACGTGGAGGCGCCGGAATTACCCTTGTAACACTTGATTACTGATCTTATGTTAACAATTTATTCAGAAATTATTTCATCGCGGCTTGAATATATTCTGCAGCTTTTTTTCAATGACCTGCTTGGTACTGAATATGAATTGACTTCAGATAAGTATAAATTTACAAGGCTTACAAGCCCTAAAATAAGTTATGCCAAACAAAAAGCGGGCGATGAGTTACTGATAGTGCCTTCGGGATTGCTATTTGAAGACGAAATAAGATGGCAGCATATTGAAGTTGATGAGTGGCATGGATTAAAAATTTTTTTCAGGACATCAGATAATGCAGATATACCTTTCGATATTTTTTCTGCTTCTTTTTTTCTGGTGACTAGGTATGAAGAATATATTGCACATCACAAAGATGACCTTAGCCGTTATGAAGCTTCAGAAAGCACAGCCTATAAAAATGGCTTCCTTGAAGAACCCATAATAAACCAATGGGCATGTAAATTCAAAGAAATCCTTCTTCAGAAATTTCCGGATCTGAAATTTAATGCAAGAAAATACCGGTTTCTATCTACAATTGATATTGATAATGCTTTTGCTTTCAAATACAAAGGGTTTGTTCGTTCAACCGGAGCTCTTTTGAGGTCGCTGTTTAACCGTGATTTCAATAATTTTATTGCCCGTATTTTAACTTTGTTTTTTAATGAGGATGACCCATACAACACTTATAATTACATTGATTATATTGAAAATAAATTTGGATTTTCTTCGCTTTTTTTCTTCCTCGTAGGAAATTACAGCCGTTACGACAGAAACGTCAATGTCAGAAATATAGCCTTCAGAAGCCTGATCAAAAACATTGCAACCGACCATCAGGTTGGAATACATCCTTCGTTTCAATCAAATAAAAAAGTTTCACTCCTTGAAGAAGAAATCCGCCGCCTGCACGTAATTCTTGGCCATGAAGTAACCAAAAGCAGACAGCATTTTTTAATTCTTGAAATGCCAATAACCTATGAAAGGCTTATTAATTACGGCATTAGTGAGGACTATTCAATGGGTTATGCAACCAAAACAGGTTTTAGGGCAGGAATATGCACTCCGTTCAGGTTCTATAACCTTAGAAAGGAACAGGTTACAGACCTTACTGTTTATCCTTTTCAGATTATGGACGTTACATTGATGCAATATTTAAGATTGAATCCTGATCAGGCTATAAAAAAGTGTCAGGAAATAATTATAAAAATAAAACAAGTTGATGGTTTGTTTATATCGCTATGGCATAATGAATCACTGTCAGATCAGGGAGTATGGCATTGATGGCGAAAAGTGTTTGAAGCAATGGTCAGTGAAGCCATTATATTGCCGGATAAAAAAAGTTTACAAAAGAATTGAGCATCATACTCATATTGGTCATGATGCGCATAATGAACCTATTGCCTGACAAGGGTTACATACTCTCGCGAAAGAATCATTTTTACAGTAAACCCAAATTTGTCATTAACCCTAGTATTCAAATGACCTTCATAAGTAAATTTTATTCCAAATTCGTCAATTGAAAAAATTAATTGACGAATTTAGGATTATTTTTATGGTATATTTACACATACATCAACCTTAAATGGTTAAAATTTTTCATGATAAAATTTCTTTTCAATCAAGAAATTGACAAAAAAAAATGGGACGAATGCATTGCGGCAGCCTCGCCCAGTCTTCCTTATGCTTTTTCATGGTACCTCGATATTGTATGTCCGGGTTGGAATGCGTTGATTGAAGGTAATTACAATGCGGTAATGCCCCTGCCGGTTAAAAAAAAATGGATGATAATGTATGTTTACAAACCATACTATGCCCAGCAACTGGGCATATTTTGTCCTGAACTACCCAACAAAAGTCTGATAAGAGATTTTATAAGTAAAATACCTGAAAAGTTTAAATATATTAATACAAACCTTAATGAAACAAATTTGCTGGATGACTTTGAAGGAATGAAGGTTAACGTTAATCATATAATTAATACCAGCTTTGACTATAAAGAAATATGTAACCATTTTTCAAGGAATTGTCGTCGAAATATAAAGAAGGCAACAGAACAGGGATTAATCATTCATCATTTAACAGATATAAGGGGTTTTGTAAGATTTGTTTATGAAAATCTCGAGAAACAGATTGATGCACTTGACAAACAACAATGCATTATGCTTGAAAAATTAATTGAAACATCAACAAACAGGGGACTGGGCCAAATATATGGTGCCTTTCTTCCGGAGAATGAACTTTGTGCTGCAGGTTTTTTTATTGAAACACGTGACCGTTGTGTTTTTTCAGTCTGTGCATCAAATAAAAAAGGAAAAGAAACCAATGCCATGTATATGCTTGTGAACAGCCAGATTGAAAAATCGGCAGGCATTAAAAAATGGTTTGATTTTTCAGGCTCAAATCTCGAAGGGGTTGCTTATTTTAATCAGTCATTTGGCGCAACAAGTGTTTTATATCCTACACTACATATTAACCGGTTACCTTTTCCTTTTCAGTTATTAAAACACTGAAACAGCTATGAAAAAACTTGTCTATAATTCTTTAAATCCCATTCCTGCATTATTGCCGTTAAAAACACTGATCCGACTTTCAGGGCAACGTTTGATTTTGCTCGCCTATCATACGGTTTGTGATGAAATCCCTGCTCATTTAAAGCATTTATATCATCCGCGAACCGTTAAAGCTTTTGAACATGATATGGAATATCTTCTTCGTTATTACGAACCTGTTGACCTGCATGGAATTATGCAATTGCTGCAAAACGGATTAACTCCCCGGAAAAATTATTTTTTTGTATCATTTGACGATGGCTTAAGTGGTTTCAATCATCATGCTGTTCCAATCCTTTTAAAGAAAGGAATTCCTGCTGCCTGTTTTCTGAATTCTGCATTTATTGACAATAAAGGTATTTTTTACCGGTTTAAAGTAAGTATTATAATAGAAGAAATTCAAAAGCATAAGGACAATCCCCGATTCTGGAAAGCTTTTCATGAACTGAAAGGCAAATATTCAATTCCGCCAGGTTATTATCGCGATGTGTTATTGAATCTGAATCATAGTCATAATGATTTTATTAATGAAATTGCGGGTTTGCTTAAGATTGATTTTGACGAATACCTGAAAAAAAACGAACCATACCTCACAAGCCATCAGATTGTGGAACTCATTGGTAAAGGTTTTCACTTCGGCGGCCACAGCATTGATCATCCTGATTTTATACAGTTGACTGAAAATGAAATAATAAAACAGGCTGTGCAAAGCACCGGAGAAGTCAGTAATAAGTTTAACCTGAACTATCGCATCTTTGCTTTTCCTTTCACTGATTATGGCATTGACAAGCGTACGTTTAACAAAATATATACTGTAGGCAATATTAATCTGACTTTTGGTTCTGCGGGCATAAAACATGATGAGGTTAAAAGAAACCTCCAGCGGATTCCGGTGGAAGAGTTTAACCTATCCATTGAAAAACGCTTAAAGGCAGATTATGTTTATTACTTACTAAAAGGCTTGTTTTTCAGAAATACAATCAGAAGAGGATAGTCATCATTCTTTTTATCCATTTTCCCATTTTTCACCGAGAATTCAGAACCAACCATTTTTCCGGGCTAAATTATTTTCATTTCTATATACAAATTTTAAATATTTATGGTGTTTCTGTTGACTAATCTCGGTTCATATATCTGCACACTTCTGAAATTTCCGACAGGTCTCTGTTTATAAAGGTTTAATCCTGGTTTTCAGGTTCATTCCTAAGTAAAAACCACATCACCGTCGCCATCCTGTAATAAATACTGCTCAGGGTGGTAATGAGCCAATGATTTACTGACAGCCAATTCTCTTAATACTGTTCTCTTTTTCAGCACAGGGAAGCGGGAATTTTT
>CAZBCB010000202.1:0-6086 GCA_964489905.1 uncultured Bacteroidales bacterium | reverse complement strand
AAAATAGGCGTTTTTTTTGTGCAAAATAGTATTATTGTTTGATAAAATAATATTCAGTAAAGTCCGTGAAGGTTTTGGCGGTCGGCTTGAATTTTTCATAGGTGGGGGCGCATTACTTGATATTGATTTGCAACGGTTTTTTTATGCGGTTGGCATGCCAATGTATCAGGGATATGGCCTCACAGAAGCCGCTCCGGTAATTTCGGCCAATAATCCTCAGAAACATAAAATGGGGTCATCAGGTACGCTGGTTGATAATATCGAATTAAAAATCTGTGACGAGAACGGAAATGAACTTCCCTTGGGCGAAAAGGGAGAAATAGTAGTTAAAGGCGAAAATGTTATGGCCGGATACTGGAACAATGCTGAAGCAACTGCAGAAACAATAAAAGACAACTGGCTTTATACTGGTGACCTGGGTTATATGGATAATGACGGTTTTCTTTATGTGCTGGGGCGTTTCAAAAGTCTGCTGATAGGTGATGACGGGGAAAAATTCAGCCCCGAAGGCATTGAAGAAGCTATTGTTCAGCAATCAAAATATATTGAACAATGCATGCTCTATAATAACCAGAATGCCTATACAACTGCGTTGATCTACCTTAATTTGCCTGCAGTTAAATCGTGGATTGAATCGCAACATTTTGAAACGGACAATCAAACTATATTTCTTGAAGTATTAAAACTTATTGAAAGTCAAATTGACCAATTTCTGGCAGGGGGTAAATTTGAGAACATGTTTCCCCACCGCTGGCTGCCTTCTACATTTAGTATAATTACGGAAGGATTTACGGAAGAAAACGGTTTGCTCAACAGCACTTTAAAGATGGTAAGACCTAAAATCAATGAATATTATAAAAAGAGAATTCAATATATGTATACCCCGCAGGGGAAAAACATAAATAATGATATGAACCTGCAGGCATTGCAAACCTTATTGAAGTAAAAGACAGTATTTACCTGCGGGTTGCAATCCAGCAAATTATACCTTATTTTTGAAAGCCGGAAAATGACTATTTGAAAATCATTAAACAAATAATGAAAATTTTCCTTTTTCTGATTCATATTTGCTGATAGAAAAGCCGGTTTATGCTTTTTCAGAAAGTATGTGTTATAATTAACTGACAAGTGAATAAGGCTGAGATATTATATAATGAGCTTCAAAGGCGGATATTGCTGCTTGATGGTGCAATGGGCACACTCATTCAGCAGTATAAATTAAATGAGAGCGATTACAGGGGTGAACGCTTCATGAACCATACACATGATCTAAAGGGTGATATCGACATACTTTCAATCACAAAGCCCGATATTATAAGAAAAATTCATAAAGAATACATCCATGCGGGTGCTGACATCATTGAAACCAATACGTTTAATGCAAACAGAATTTCACAGGCTGATTATAAGCTTGAAGAATATGTTGCTGAAATGAATAAGGCTGCAGCTATTCTTGCCCGTGAAGTATCTGATGAACATAACAGGTCAAATCCTGCGAAGACTATATTTGTTGCCGGTTCGATGGGCCCTACCAATAAAACAGCTTCTATGTCTCCTGATGTAAATGATCCGGGGCACCGCGCCGTCACTTTCGATGATCTTGTATTTACTTATGCTGAACAGGCTGAGGCATTAATTGATGGCGGTGTTGATATTTTGCTTATAGAAACTGTTTTTGACACCCTGAACGCTAAAGCTGCCCTGTTTGCTATTGAAGAAATTTTCAGGAAAAAGGACATACGCCTGCCGGTGATGATATCGGTTACCATTACTGATGCAAGCGGGCGTACCTTATCGGGCCAGACTGTTGAAGCCTTTCTGAATTCAGTTTCATGGGCTAATCCGATTAGTATTGGTATCAATTGTGCCCTTGGTGCAAGGGCTTTGAAGCCTTATGTTGAAGAACTCAGTAAAAAGGCTCCTTTTTTTGTCAGTACTCATCCAAATGCAGGATTACCCAATCAATTCGGAGGCTATGACGATTCTCCCGCGGAAATGTCAGAGCAGCTGAAAGAATTTCTGGAAGCAGGTATAGTGAATATTATTGGAGGGTGTTGCGGAACCACTCCCGATCACATTCGTGCCTTTGTACAACTGGCTGCCAAATATCCGCCACGAAAAATCCCTGCTGTTGCTGTTGAGACCCGTTTAAGCGGTCTTGAACCTCTTACTATAAGTAAAGAAAGCAACTTTGTTAATATTGGTGAGAGGACTAATGTCGCCGGTTCAATTAAATTTGCCCGTTTGATAAGGGAAGGGAAATATGAAGAAGCCCTTTCTGTTGCACGCGAACAGGTTGAAGGCGGAGCTCAGGTACTTGATATATGTATGGACGATGCTATGCTCGATGCTGAAAAGTGCATGGTAAGGTTTTTACATCTTCTTGCTTCTGAACCTGACATAGCAAAAGTGCCTGTTATGATTGACTCTTCTAAATGGCAGGTGATTGAAAGTGGTTTGAAGTGCGTACAGGGCAAGTCGATTGTCAATTCTATAAGCCTGAAAGAAGGAGAAGAAATATTTATTGAACAAGCCCGGAAAATAAGGCAATATGGTGCTGCAATGGTGGTTATGGCATTTGATGAAAACGGGCAGGCCGATTCTTTCGAGCGCCGTATTGAAATATGCCAGCGTGCATATCGTATTCTCACTGAAAAAGTAAAAATAAAACCCGAAGACATAATTTTTGATCCTAATGTGCTGGCTATTGCCACCGGCATGGAGGAGCACAATAATTATGCGGTGGATTTTATACGTGCCACTGCATGGATTAAGGAAAACCTGCCTCATGCAAAGGTTAGCGGAGGAATTAGTAACCTTTCTTTTGCTTTCAGAGGCAATAACCGGATAAGAGAAGCAATGCATTCGGTATTCCTTTATCATGCCATCAATAATGGCCTTGATATGGGTATTGTCAATCCTTCAATGCTGGAGGTATATGATGAGATACCGTCTGATTTGCTCGAAAAAGTTGAGGATGTAGTGTTAAACCGCCGGCCAGACGCCACTGAAAGACTAATAGCCTTTGCCAACACAGTAAAGCAAACTGAGAAAAAGGAGGAACAACCCGATGAATGGCGTAACGCGCCCGTGGAAGAGCGTTTAAAACATGCTTTAATCAAAGGCATTATTGATTTTATTAGTGATGATGTACTTGAAGCCCGCAGCAATTATCCCAGAGCAATAAATATAATTGAAGGCCCCCTGATGGATGGTATGACTGTGGTCGGTGACCTTTTTGGCGCCGGCAAGATGTTCCTGCCACAGGTGGTTAAAAGTGCACGGGTGATGAAGAAAGCAGTTGCCACGCTACTTCCTTTTATTGAGGAGGAAAAAACTGCTGATAATATTGCCGGTTCAGGATCAGCCGGGAAAATACTATTGGCTACCGTTAAAGGTGATGTGCATGATATAGGGAAAAATATTGTAGGTGTTGTGTTGGCATGCAATAATTACGAGGTCATTGACCTTGGTGTGATGGTTCCGACCGAAAAAATAATTCAGGCTGCCCGGGAGCACAATGTTGATATTATTGGCCTGAGCGGACTAATAACGCCTTCACTTGAAGTAATGGTTGATATTGCAAAACACCTTAATGAAAATGGATTCAATATCCCTCTGCTAATTGGTGGTGCTACCACATCAAAAATTCATACAGCAGTGAAAATAGAGCCTCATTATCATGCTCCGGTTGTTCATGTTAAGGATGCCTCTCGCAGCGTCGGAGTAGTAAATAATTTGTTATCGCCTGATTTTCGCACCTCTTATATTGCACAGATAAAAAAGGAATATGAAGAACTCAGGAAAACCTATTCAGACGTTAAGTCACAAACCCAGTATGTCCGAATTGAAGAGGCCAGAAACAACAGCCTTAAAATTGACTGGAACCAAACAGCTATTTATAAGCCGAATACAACAGGCATCGTTGTTTATGATGATTTTCCGATTAGTGAAATAAGGGAATATATCAACTGGATGTTTTTCTTTATTGTCTGGCAAATCAGGGGTAAATTTCCCGATTTACTGAGCGATCCGAAAACAGGCCATGAGGCGCGGAAATTGTTTGATGATGCCAATAAATTACTGGATGACATAATCAATAAAAAGCTTTTAAAGGCAAAGGGAGTAGTAGGATTATTTCCGGCAAATTCAACAGGCGATGATATTGAAGTTTACGCTGATGAGAACCGGGAAAAAGTTATTGCCCGCTTTATTAATTTGCGTAACCAGGAGCAAAAATCAAACGGATTACCTAACCTGTGTCTGGCTGACTTTATTGCTCCCAGAAGCAGCGGAATAAAGGATTATATAGGGGCTTTTGCTGTTACTGCCGGACATGGAATTGAAAATATAATTGCTGAATTTGAAAAGAAACTTGATGATTATCATATTATTATGATAAAAGCACTGGCAGACCGCCTGGCTGAAGCCTTTACAGAACTTATTCACCTGAAAATAAGGAAAGAATTATGGGGATATGCAGCCGACGAAAACCTGACAATAGATGAATTGTTGCTTGAGCGTTTTACAGGCATAAGGCCTGCATTTGGCTATCCGGCATGCCCGGACCATTCTGAAAAACAAACACTTTTTTCATTGCTTGGCGTGGAAAAAAATACTGGCATAAAACTTACCGAAAGTTTTTCAATGTACCCTGCTGCTTCGGTCAGCGGATTGGTGTTTGCAAATCCTCAATCAAGATATTTTTTCGTTGGCAATATTTCAAAAGATCAGATAATTGACTATGCCCGAAGAAAAAATACTACAGTTGAAAATATTGAAAAATTATTATCAGTAAACCTGAATTATAAATAAAACCAATCAATCAGTTGCTATGAAACCCCCGTATAGCTTACACAAAAACAATCCCGAATGCTGCCGGAGTGATCATCCGGATAATTTCCCGAATCGCTCCGCATAGTTATCATGTGGGGTTCATATTGTCTGAAAAAAAATAAATGTATGAAAATTACCGATTTATTTACCCGGTCAAAAAGAACCTTTTCTTTTGAGTTTTTCCCTCCCCGTGATGAAATATCAGCGGTTGATTTTGGTATAAATGTTGGCCAGCTGCTTAAGCTTAGTCCGTCTTTTGTTTCTGTTACCTATGGAGCAGGCGGATCGACACAGGAAAGAACTTTTACACTGGTTGATTATCTGCAAAATAAAATAGGCCTTACCACCATGGCGCATTATACGTGTGTAAATGCTACGGCAGACAAAGTGAAATCAGACATAAGACATTTAATTGATATTGGCATTGAAAATCTGATGTTATTGCGCGGTGACCTGCCTGAACATATGAAAGAATCAGCAATTGTTAATAAAGAATTTCCTCATGCCAGTGATCTGATTAAAATGGTCAGGTCGTTGCATCCCTTTTGTATTGGCGCTGCTGCATACCCTGAGAAACACACCGAATCAGCCACACTGGAAGAAGACATCAGCAATTTATTGACTAAATATAAATCCGGGGCTGATTTTCTGATTACACAGTTATTTTTTGATAATGAAGCCTATTACAGATTTGTGCAGCTTGCACGCGATAAAGGCATTAACTGTCGGATAATACCTGGAATTATTCCTATCACAAGTTACAGGCAAATCCGAAAATTCATTGAAATGACCGGTGCATCAGTGCCTGCAGAATTGAGCAGGAAAATTGAAAAAAATGCCAATAATGCCAGTAAAATATATCAGATAGGGATTGATTTTTCTGTTAAACAATGTATTGAACTGTTAGAGTGGGGTGCTCCCGGTATTCATTTTTATACGCTCAATAAATCAAGGGCAACAATTGAAATTTATGAAAGCATTCCGAGGGGATTAAAAAATGTTGTATGACAACCACATGATACCTTAATCACAAAAAAAATGGTTATCTTATGGTTTAAATAATAAAACGGATTAAAGTCTTGTTTTACAAATGAATCTGAAATTTAAACCAACAGTAAATACCTAAAGGCAACAGACACAGATAGTATAAGGTTAATTATCATACTGTCAAATGTCATATTTCATCTTTTAAAAAATGACTAATTTTTCATTTTGAATTATCCCAAATTCGTCAATTGAAAAAATCAATT
>CAZBCB010000201.1:0-6101 GCA_964489905.1 uncultured Bacteroidales bacterium | reverse complement strand
TATTACAATATTACTTTACTTCTTTCAGATTTGCAAATAATACAAATGAAATATTTTTCACTAATTGATAATATTGTCCAATGCTGCATCAGTACTGATGTTTATATAATTTCTACCCATATCCTTCTAATCTCTTTATTATGCTTTGGTTTACTCAAACTTATTTTCACTATACAATGTACTATAAAGTAAATAAAGACCTTTTACCTGGTGGCTTATGGCCGGTAATGATTACTCCATTTACTGAAAATCTTGAACTTGATCTCGAGGGATTAAAACATCTCACTGAATTTTATTGTAACTCAGGAGCTAAAGGATTGTTTACCAATTGTTTATCAAGTGAAATGTTTGAACTTTCGCCTGAAGAAAGGTTAAAACTAATAAAGACTGTAACTGATACTGTGGCAGGCCTTATACCTGTTGTTGCTACTGGTACCTTTGGTAATGATTTAAATAATAATACAGAATTTATCAAGAAGGTATATGATTGCGGAGTTGATGCAGTTGTGATTAATATTAACCAGCTTGTAAATAAGAATGATGATGAATCATCATTAAAAAAGGCTCTGGAATATATCATGAAGCAAACAGACAAGATACCACTTGGCACCTATGAATGTCCTGTACCCTATAAGCGCCTGTTATCGCCGGGTTTTATGCAGTGGTTGGCCGATACCGGCAGATTCCTTTACCATAAAGATACAAGCTGTGATATAATTGAATTAAAGCAGAAAATACATTCCGTTAAAAATTCTTTATTGGGTATTTATAATGCCCATACGCCAACAGCTATACTTTCGCTAAAGAATGGTGCGAGAGGTTTATCACCCATCGGAGCAAATTTTTTCCCGGAACTTTATGATTTTCTTATCAGCAAGTACCAAGAAAATCAACATAAAGAAGAGATATCAAATCTTAGCGCAGTGCTTAACCTTATTGACCCGATACTGCACAGGTTTTATCCTGCATCAGCCAAGATATTCCTTAAAATGCGTGGATTAAATATCAACATTCACACGCGTGTTAATTTGCCTGAAATGAAACAAACGGACTATGCAAGAATAAATGACCTGTTTGGTATTTTTCAAAGTTTAAGCGATTCGATAAGTATAAAAAATTGTCGTATTGACAGAATTTTAAAGGTATTTTAGTTTTGCCACAGCATATAAAAAACCTGATATGATTAAATGAAAACAGCCGATATAGTTATCTTCTGCTTTTTCATTACTGGTGTCACTATTTATGGAGCTTCATTTTACCGTAAAAATAAGTCGCCAGATGCCTTTTCAACCGGTGAGAAATCTGTTCCACAGTGGGCAGTTGCCTTATCAATTTTTGCAACCTACTTAAGCAGTATAAGCTTCCTTGCATTGCCCGGTTTTGCCTATCAGTCAAACTGGAATGTTTTTGTCTTTAGCCTTTCTATCCCTTTTGCCACAGTAATTGCAGTCATTTTTTTTATTCCTTTATACCGCAAAATCAATAGTCCGTCAGCATATACATACCTGGAACAACGCTTCGGTCCGTGGGCACGCATGTATGCTTCGCTTTGCTACCTGTTAACCCAGCTTATGCGTATAGGTACTATCCTATATCTTCTTGCATTATCTATACATGCAGTTTTCAACTGGAATATGATTATGATTATCATTTTAACCGGAATTCTGGTTATGATATACTCTGTGCTTGGCGGATTCAGGGCGGTAGTCTGGACAGATGCAATACAAGCCATTGTAATGATTTCAGGTGCAATCATAAGTGCGATCTACCTTGTGATGAAAATTCCCGGAGGACCAGAACATTTGCTTCATATTGCCAATGCGCACCATAAATTCAGCCTGGGTAGTTTTAGCCCCAGTCTTTCTGAATCGACTTTCTGGGTTGTGCTTATTTATGGCATATTTATAAACCTTCAGAATTTTGGTATCGACCAGAATTATATACAACGTTTTATTGCCTTAAAAACCGACCGCCAGGCAAAATTTTCCGCATTCTTTGGCAGTTTTCTCTACATCCCTGTTTCCATGATTTTCCTGTTTATTGGGACAGCTTTGTTTGCTTTTTACTCCTTGCCAGACAATAGTCTGCCTCAGTCTCTCACAGACCCTGCCGCAGGCGATCGAATATTCCCCTATTTTATTGCCACAGAACTCCCTGTGGGATTATCAGGTATGCTTATTGCATCCGTGTTCGCAGCTGGAATGAGCACTGTTTCAACCAGCTTTAACAGTGCAGCTACTGTATTCCTTACTGATTATTATCGTAAGTATCTGAAAAGAAATGCAAATGAAAAAGAATCATTAAAAGTTTTATACTTTTCAACATTTATTATAGGTATTCTTGGCATTATAATTGGCATCGCTATGATAAATGTTAAAAGTGCTCTCGATGTATGGTGGAAGCTTGCATCCGTTTTCAGCGGCGGTATGCTGGGATTATTTCTTCTGGGCGCTTTTTCAAAACAGACTGGTTCAAAAGCAGCCATTGTTGGTGTAATTGCAGGTATACTGATAATATTGTGGCTGAGTACCGCGAAAATGTTCTTTGGAGCAAAATTACCATGCGCAAACATTCATGGGTATCTTACAATAGTTTTCGGAACTGTTGCTATTTTATTTACAGGTTTTCTGCTTTCATTACTTTTTTACAAAAAATCAAAAAAATGATTATCAGGGTTTATTTTTATCTTTATAGAAACCTATTAATGCATTCATGAGTATCCGCTTTCTTATATTAGTTTTTTTATTTCGGTCATTTTTTGTCTTATCTCAGCCTGTTGAACTCGATAAATACAATGTTGTATGGAACAGCCAAAGTAATAATTCGGGAGAATCAATGCCGGCAGGAGGCGGAGATATAGGGCTCAACGTTTGGGTAGAAAAGGGAGACATTCTGTTTTATCTTGCAAAAAGCGGAACATTTGATGAAAACAACGGCTTTCTGAAACTCGGAAGAGTCAGAATCAGAATCAATCCTAACCCGTTCAATGGTACAAATTTTAAACAGACACTGGTCCTGAAGAATGGCTATATATCTATTAGCGGAAATTATGAAGGTATTGAGGCAACAGCAATTATCTGGGTGGATGTCCGCCGGCCTGTGGTACATTTTGATTTAAAGGCATCAAAACCTGTTAAAGCAGAAGTTTATTATGAAAATTGGAGATATACCAATCATCTGATGCATGACGCCGAAAGTTTTGCCACCTCACTTAAATGGGCTCCAATTGGAAATCTCGTTATAAAAAAAGATTCAATCGCATTTTATAACAACGGAGTGCTGTTTTTCCACCGCAACACAGATCCAACAGTATTTGATATTACAGTCCATCAGCAATTTCTTGATTCTGTTAAATCACAACTATTCAACCCTTTAAAGAATCTTACATTTGGTGGTTTTATGCAAGGTCAGAATCTGATACCGGCAAACATCATATCAGGTAAATATCTTGACACTGATTTCAAGGCATGGCAGCTTATCAGTAAAAGACCAGCCAAAGAATACTTACTGGAAATCATTCTTCATTCACAAAATGCCATACATCTGGATGATTGGAAAAAAGGGCTTCAAAAAACCATTGAAGATAATAACCTGCATAAAAATGATGCTTTTACCACGACCATAACATGGTGGCATAACTACTGGGACAGGAGTTTTATTTTCATCAAACCGGATGCTAATGATGAAAATGATGAAGTATGGCAGGTTGGACGCAATTATCAGTTATTCAGGTATATGCTTGGTTGCAATGCTTATGGCAGCTATCCCACAAAATTCAATGGAGGATTGTTTACCTTTGATCCGCGTTTTGTTGATTCATCCCGTAATTATACTCCTGATTACCGTAACTGGGGAGGAGGGACTTTCACTGCCCAGAACCAGCGGCTGGTTTATTTTCCTATGCTGAAAAGCGGCGATTTTGATATGATGAAAAGTCAGTTTAATTTCTATCTCCGGATATTGAAGAATGCAGAAATGCGCAGCATGGTATACTGGAATCATAAGGGAGCATGTTTTACCGAACAAATAGAAAATTTCGGACTTCCGAACTGCACAGAATATGGATGGAGCCGACCGGAGTGGTATGATAAAGGATTGGAATACAACGCCTGGCTTGAATATCAATGGGATACGGCACTTGAATTTTGTCTGATGATACTCGAAACATGGAATTATACCAAATGTGATATTTCAGAATATATGCCGCTTGTTGAAAGTTGTCTTATTTTCTTTTATGAACATTACCAATACCTTGCAAGATTACGTGGTATAAAAACCTTCGACCAGAATGGCCATCTGATATTATATCCCGGTTCTGCCTGTGAAACATATAAAATGGCCTATAACTCCACTTCAACTATTTCAGCTTTACAGTCTATACTCAAAAGAATGATTGAATTACCATCAGATTTTGTTTCCGATTCAGCCAGGGAGGTATATATTACTATGTTAAAACGGATACCACCCATTAGTCTCCGCGTATGTGAAGGGCATGTCACCATTGCTCCTGCAAAACTCTGGGAGAGAATAAACAATACAGAGACACCCCAGCTTTACCCGGTATTTCCTTGGGGAATGTATGGGATAGGCAAGCCCGGACTGGATACGGCAATAAATACCTGGAAATACGACCCCGATGCAATTAAATTCAGAAGTTATACAGGATGGAAACAGGATAATATTTTTGCCGCCCGTTTGGGGCTCACTGAAGAAGCCTCACAACTTACCCTAATGAAGTTGAAGGATTCTGGCCGAAGATTCCCCGCATTCTGGGGTCCTGGTTTCGACTGGACTCCTGACCATAACTGGGGAGGTTCAGGTATGATTGGCCTGCAGGAAATGTTGCTGCAGACCGACAAAGAAAAAATCTATCTTTTCCCTGCATGGCCGTCAGAATGGGATGTACATTTTAAACTCCATGCCCCGTTAAATACAACAATTGAGGCCATTGTCAGAAATAATAAAATCGAAGTTTTAAATGTTATTCCTGAAACAAGAAAACATGATGTAGTATTAATGCTTGAAAAGCATATAACACAATAAAAACTAATTTATATCTGACATGAAAAAGATGCTGCATAAAGACCGGTTTTTTGCAACTATTAATTACGAACAGCCAGACCGGCCTGCATCATGGCTGGGACTGCCGGTTCCATCAGCCGAACAGGGACTCCTGAATTATTTTAAAGCAAATTCCGTTAACGATATAAAAGAAATCATCGATGATGATATATATCCTATTGAAGTGCCTTATAACTATCCGCCTTCATACCATATAGCCTGTGCTTTTGATTTTGCCAAAAAAAAACATCTTGACCGACCCGATGACAGAACACTCACTGCTCCCGGATTTTTTGAAGACTTCTCCGACCCTGATGACGTGAAAAAGTTCAACTGGCCTGATCCGGCAGAATATCTCGACAGAGAAGAGTCAGAAAGACGGGCAAAATCAGCACCTGATGATTATGCTAAAATGGGTATATTATGGAGTGCTCATTTTCAGGATGCCTGTTCGGCTTTTGGCATGGAACATGCCCTGATGGTAATGTTAACCAATCCCCTGATGTTTAAAGCAGTAATTAACCGTATAACTGAATTTTACCTTAAAGCTAACGAGATATTTTATGAAAGTACAAAAGGAAACCTTGATGCTGTGCTTATCGGAAATGACTTTGGATGCCAGACAGGCCTGATGCTTTCACCCGATCTTATAAAGGAACTTGTCTTCCCTGACACAAAAAGGATTATTGACCAGGCAAAAAGTTATGGTTTAAAGGTAGTTCACCATTCATGCGGATCAATCTTTCCAATAATAAGTGATCTGATTGAACTTGGAGTGGATATTATCCATCCTATTCAGGCGCTTGCAAAAAATATGGATGCAGCAAACCTGAAAAGACATTTTTATAACAAAGTAGCATTCTGCGGTGGGGTTGATGCCCAGTACCTGCTTGTTAAAGGAACACCAGCTGAAATAAGAAACAAAGTACATGAATTGAAAGAGTTGTTTCCTACGGGATTAATCATTTCTCCCAGTCATGAAGCAATTCTTCCTGATATTCCTGCAAGCAACGTCGAAGCACTTTTCAACGCTGTGAAAG
>CAZBCB010000200.1:0-6103 GCA_964489905.1 uncultured Bacteroidales bacterium | reverse complement strand
AGTTGAATATATAAGACAGAACCGTAAAAAATCACTAATTTTCCTTTTTGGAAAAAACGAAAAATTTTTAACAGATTGATTTAATAATGCATTGAATATGAAAAGGAGAGATTTTATTCAAAAGGTAGTAAGTGTCGGAGCCCTTTCAGGTGCAGCTATTGCTTTGGGCAAATACAGTAACCTGTTTGCCGGTGAGCCCAATATGAATTATCTTCCATACGATATGGTTGCCATTAAAGGTGGAGAACCTGATGTGATGTTTGATAAAGCAATTGCATCATTAGGTGGGATGAAGCAATTTGTTAAACCTGGTCAGACTGTTGTTATCAAACCAAATATCGGCTGGGACACTCCGCCGGAAAGAGCAGCCAACACGAATCCATTGCTGGTTGGACGTATTGTTGAGCAATGCAAAATGGCCGGAGCCAAAGCCATATATGTTTTTGACAACACCTGTAACGAATGGACACGTTGCTATAAAAACAGTGGTATTGAAGACGCTGTAAAAAAAGCCGGAGGCCTTATGGTATCAGGTAAAAGTGAAAGTTACTATAAACCGGTAGAAATAAAAAAAGGGAAGGTATTAAAAAATGCCAGAGTGCACGAACTGATACTTCAATCGGATGTATTCATTAACGTGCCTGTTCTCAAAAACCACGGAGGAGCTACATTATCTGTCAGCATGAAAAACCTCATGGGTGTGGTATGGGACAGAAAGTACTGGCATGATAATGATTTACATCAGTGCATTGCTGATTTTGCCACATTCAGAAAGCCTAACCTGAATATTGTTGATGCATACCGTGTAATGAAAAGGAATGGCCCCCGTGGTGTTTCAGTGGCAGATACCGTATTGATGAAATATCAGATTATTGGCACAGATATGGTAGCAGTTGATGCTGCTGCTGCAAAGGTTTTCGGAATTGAGCCCCAGCAGGTCAGACATATTGCACTTGCTGAAGCCTTAGGAGCCGGCACCAGTGACCTTGATAAGCTTTCAATTAACAGAATATCGCTGTAAATATGAAACAAACATATCTTAAGCCTATCAGGATTATTGTTTCCCTGTTATTCCTGATAGCACTTTCAGCTATTTTTATCGATTTCAGGGAATTAATTCCCACCAAATGGGTGCACAGAATACACAGCCTGCAGTTTATTCCATCAGTACTTAACTTTATTCACATTCTTTCCATCACAGCAGCTGGTTTTATTTTCATCATCATCCTTACTTTTCTGTTCGGAAGGGTATATTGCTCAACTATTTGTCCTTTGGGAATATTACAGGATGTTTTTTCTTATATTTCCCGAAAGCTTAAAATAAAAAGAAGGTTCCGGTTCACTCCGCCTCACAATATTATAAGATATGGATTTCTTGTTCTGAGCATTTTATCGCTTTTTTTTGGCAGTTTACTGACATTATACCTGCTTGATCCTTACAGTAATTTCGGGCGCATTTTTTCAGACCTGGTAAGGCCGCTTGTGATTAAACTGAATAATCTGATGGCGCGTAATTTCGAAAAAATGGACATATATATTCTCTATCGTGTGCAGTTGTTAGGTTTTCAGTGGAGTAAAGCCATATTCCCGCTTTTTGTTGCGGCAATTATTATATGGTTTTCGTTAATGTACGGACGTTTGTATTGCAATACGGTTTGTCCTGTAGGCACTTTTCTTGGTCTTTTATCAAGGGTATCTCTTTTCAGGATAAAGATGGATCAAAACTCCTGCACTCAATGCGGTAAATGTTCGCTGGTATGCAAAGCTTCATGTATTGATACAAAAAACATGAAGGTAGATATGTCGAGGTGTGTTAGTTGTTATAATTGCATCAGGGCTTGCAATTCATCGAGCATTGGGTACAAAATATCAATTAATAAAAAGCCTGCTATAACAGCTACTTCTGCAACAAAACGTGAATTTGTCACAAAGGCATTTTTATATTTGGTGGCATTAGCAGGTTTGTCAAAAAAAGCAACAGCTAAAGAAATCGTTCCCGGTGAACCTATAAAAATTAACAAAAAATACACTGTATCACCTCCCGGTTCGGTAAGCATAAATCATTTTAACAATTTTTGTACGGCATGTCACTTATGCGTTTCAGCATGTCCATCAAAAGTATTACAACCTTCATTTCTTGAATACGGAATTAAAGGTATGCTGCAGCCTCATATGGATTACAGCCTGAGTTTTTGCGAATATGAATGCACCAGATGTGGAGAAGTATGTCCTACCGGTGCAATTTTACCGCTGACAATTGAAGACAAGAAACTCACCCAGACAGGGAGGGTTCATTTTATTATGCATAACTGCATAGTATATACCGATGAAACCTCTTGCGGCTCGTGTTCTGAACATTGTCCGACTCAGGCAGTGCACATGGTTCCGTACAAAGATGGATTAACAATTCCGGAAACTGAAACAAGTACATGTATAGGATGCGGTGCCTGCGAATATGCATGTCCGGCAAAACCCATAAAAGCTATTTATGTGGATGGACTTCCTGTGCATAAAGTAGCTTTAAAACCTCATTTTAAAGAAATTGAAGAAACAAAAGCGGAAGAATTTCCATTCTGAGCATTTGATGAATAGAGAAATAAAAATCATATTATGCTTTAAAGGAATTACATTATTAATGGCTTAAAACCTGCAGCTCACAGATTCAGAAATAAACTATGAAATATTCAGATGAATCAAAGCATACAATAAGACTTGCTGCATGTTTCTTAATATTTTTTCAATTACACCCATAATTAATCATTTTATTTCAAAAAATATTTGTAATATTGCGCCCTGAAATTTCAGAAAGTAACTATTAATATTTACTACGATGGATCTGATAAAAGTTGCTGAAAGCAAATATATTAGCGCAAAAGATTTTCCTGAATTCAAAGCAGGTGATACAATTACGGTAAACTATAAAATAATTGAAGGAAATAAAGAGAGAATTCAGCAGTTCAGAGGTGTTGTTATTCAGAAAAGAGGTACCGGAGCTGGTGCCACTTTTACAGTAAGAAAGATGTCAGGTAACATTGGTGTTGAACGTATTTTCCCTTTGCATTCACCTTTTATTGATTCTATTGAAGTAAATAAGATAGGAAAAGTCAGAAGAGCAAAAATTTATTATCTGCGTGAACTTACAGGTAAGAAAGCCAAAATACAGGAAAAGAGAATTAAACTCGGTCTGGAGGAAGCAACTCCTGTTGCCGAAACAAATACTGAAGAATAAAAAAGCGGGTAATTAACCCGCTTTTTTTATCTCTATATGCCGCGATTCAATTATCTATATAAAACATCTTTACAAAACAGTTCCAGGACAGTATGAATAATATTTCATTCCAGTAATTTATTTGCCTTTTCCTGTGCTGCCTTCATAATGCCATCAGCTTTTGCATCGCCCTCTTTAATAATTTTCTGGGCGTTTTCTTCAGCTTCCTGTTTTAGTTTGCGTGCAGCCTGTTCAGCAGCTCTTTTTGAAATAGGGTCTTTTGCCTGTTTAACCATTTTATCAGCATTTGCAGCAGCTTCTTTTCGGACAATATCAGCTGATTCCTGTGCTTTGCGCTTAACTTCATCAGCCTGTTTCTGAGCCTCCTGCAGAATTTTATCAGCTTCAGCCCTGGCGGCAGCCTTTGCTTCTTCTTTATTTTTATCAAATTCCTCTTTCACTGTCTGTATGGCTTCCTCTTTAATGGCCTGTGTTGTTTGTTTAAGATTTTCTTTCAAATCAATCTTCACCTTTGGATCGGTAAAAGTGCCTGTAACCTTAACACCCAGGTTAATAGTTTCGGAAGGTGTAATGCTCAAACCTCCGGCATTGGCTTTACTGTATAAATTATTTATTGCAGCATTGGCTGACTGACCTAACTCATTGCGCGGCAGGCTCATATTAACAATATAATCCATTGTCTGGTCAATACTCTGTTGTCCGCCAAGCAATATTGTCGACTTACCCATCTTTGTTTCAAAAGGCTCAACAATAAGTTTACCGTTCTGAATTTCAAAATTGACATTCAGGTTAGTCAGAACCATGTTATCAAAAACTTTGGTATTCAGTTCTTTACCAATTTTCTGAAAAACACCTGCATTTCTGATTCCGATGGTATTAGCCGTGAAATTCCCTTTCCCGGATACAGTATTCATTTTAGGCATCATGGTTTCATCAAGGAAACTGAAATATTTAAAATTTACAGATACTTTGCCCACAGCTTTACCAGCAATAGGAGCATATTGCTGCAACATACTCAGCGCTTCAAAAGCCATCGGGATATCAATATTGCTTGCCTGTATGCCAAAATCAACGGCAGGATTTTTTATATCTTTCGTATTATACTCACCGTTAAGCTGCATGGTACCGTCTAAGGCATTTAGCTTCAGGTTTTCAAGGATAACCCTGTTATCTTTTACTTTAATCGTACCTATTACATTTTCAATTGCAAGTTTATCATAATAAAGCTTATCAATACGCGATATTAACCTGAAATCAATATTTCCGGGTACTTCAACCACACTTAGCGGTACCGTATCAGTTGCCTCAGTAACAGGTTCTTCTGATTCAGTCATAAATTCATTAAGATCAAGTACTCCGGAAGTAAAAATAAAATCACCTTTAACTGTTTCATCCTTAAATATATAGGGTATATAATTCTCAAGACGCCCCGACAGCTTAAAGTCGCTTTTGCCCATAACCGCATTGAAAGATTTCACTTCTGAATAGCGTGGCGAGAAGAAAAGAAGAAGGTCAATAATCTTAAGATCAGCCGGCACATCAGGACTGCTGTAAACAAAATCTTTCACACTCAGATTACCTTCAGCTTTGAATTTTTCATATTGTTCTTTTTCAATATACGACATGTAGCCCATCATATCAATTGACGCATCAATTTTACCTGTCAGCGTTGTGCTATCAAGGGGAATCACATCATTGAGCGATGCCAAATCGAGATTGCACTTCAGGCTACCATTAACCATCATATCACTTTCGGGTGTTTTAACATTCAATGTAAGATCAACCGGATTGCCCCCTAATTCAACATGAAATTTATTGACATCCAGCGTTGAATTGTCCATATGTGTCCCGCAATAATAGCCTCCGATGTCAATATGAATATTATCTGCTGATTTCGGAAGGTCAGAATATTTGAAGCGTGCATTTTCAACCAGTAATTTTACGGCTGCATCGGGCATGACCTTTTCATTATAGGTGCCTTTGACGTAACCGTCGAGCGTGAGCTTACCCTCAGCCTGCAAACCTTCAAATCCTTTCATATAAATGGCAGGTACAAGCGACAACAATGATTTGAAATCAGCTTTTGCAAGGCCATATTTCAAATCAATAGTCATATCTGTTTCATTAGGCATGCCAATGGCACCATCAAACCGGAGCAGTAAATCATTTAAAGCAATCTCATTTTCTTTAAGGGTATATAAGGAATTTTTCAGATCGGCATCGACATTAATTTTGGCATTGAAAGAGGCATTTTTCAGATAACGTATTCCCTCCATGACCAGGTTAATGAACTGTACCGATGTATTGATATTCAGTTTTGTAAAGTCTTTCGAAAGGTCTCCGGTGAGCAGAAAATCAAAGTCTTTCAAAGATGCTGACATCTTGCTGCTGTCATCCTGATAGGTAACATCAGCATCAATAATTTCAAAACGTTTCAGTTCAATTTTAGTATTAAATTCAGTGGCTGTTGTATCTTCTGCTTCTTCCTCTGCAGTCTCTTTTGCAATATCCCAGTTGGCTTTGCCTGAAGGAAGAATGTGTGCAAAAACAACCGGTTGATCAAGAATTATTTTTTTGATTTTAATATTCTCCATCTTAATTGCACTGATAAGATCAACGGATATGTCAAGTGATTTGAATTTCAGCAGCGTATCCTGCTCAAATTGATCAATACCCGCAACATAAAAAGATTTCAGGTTGACATTCAGACGCGGAAAGTTTTTAACCAGTGAAATCCTTAGTTTTTCGAAATCTACTTTGGCATTTACATTCTTGTTGATCTGCTCTTTGGCAATTTTAACTATTTTGCCCTGAAAAGCAAATGGCTCATTTATTATCAGTGCCAACAACACCAGAATAACTATGGCTGAAATT
>CAZBCB010000199.1:0-6137 GCA_964489905.1 uncultured Bacteroidales bacterium | reverse complement strand
GGTGCATATTAAATTCATATTCCGCGCAAAAATAATTAAAATTATTTATTAATTAAGTGTTACTTAATTTTTTAAATTTTATTTAAACCGGATTTGTCATCGCAAAACACTAACAATCAATGAAAAATTAAACGAGATTAGTCAACAGAACCATAATAAATATTTAAAAATTTTGTTTCTATTGACTTTACCGAATATAAACTGCACTCATCTCCTGAAAAATCATTTTTTCATTGATGCCTTACCGATATATACTGCGTAATGCGCTTTTACCTTATATCAATTTATTTGCTGCTTCCTTGCTGTCCCATCAGTGCCTCAACCATAAAAATGTCTGCAGGTGTTGTAACTTTTATATTCTCAAAATTTCCTTCCACAAGATGTATTTTATAACCGGCCTTTTCCACAACACCGGCATCATCAGTAAATTCGGGCTGATATGGCTGCATGTAGGATTCATAAAGAATATCCCAATGAAAAACCTGTGGTGTTTGAATAAGCCTGTATATATCACGATTAACCGGATGACTGCCACTATCATCCGTTATTCTTATTGATTCAGGAACAGGAATACAGGGTATTGCTGTTCCTTTTTCTGCCGCCATTTTAAAGCATCTGTCAATAGTATCATGACTTACTAAAGGTCTTACACCATCATGAACCGCAATAAGTTGCTTATGTTCTATAAGCGGTATGCAGTTTTTTACTGTCTGAAACCGCGTTTCACCGCCATAAGCGATCTTATGATGTATGTTAAAACGATGATCTAAGCATAGTTTCTCCCAGTACGTTGAATAATCTTCGGGGATGGCAACAATAATCTCTATGTTTCGGTCATAGGTATGGAATTTAATTATGGTGTGCATCAACAAAGGCATACCTCTGATAATTAAAAACTGCTTGGGCAGGTCAAGCCTCATGCGCCTTCCTGCCCCTCCTGCAACAATAATTACACTTCTGTTCATAAGTATTGAACAGCTAAAATAATAAGAATTCTAAGTTTCAGACTAAATTTACAAATTCAAACTTAATTTTTATGTCGCTGCTACCCGTTTTTTCTTTTCTGAAAGACCTGAAAAAAAACAATAACCGCATCTGGTTTGAAACCAACCGCAACCGATATCTTGAGGCAAAGTCTGTATTTGAGTTTTATGTTTCAATGCTGATGAGTGAAATAAAAAAATTCGATAAAGAAGCTGTAAATACTGAACCAAAAAATTGTATTTTCAGGATTCATCGTGACATTCGTTTTTCTCCCGATAAAACACCTTACAAAATTAATTTTGGTGCATATATTGCAAAAAATGGCCGCAACAGCCCTTTTGCAGGCTATTATTTTCACATAGAGCCCGCTGCATCAATGTTTGCCGGAGGCATATATTTGCCTCAACCTGATATCCTGAAAGCCATACGAAACGAAATATACCACAACACAGAAGAATTCCTCGAAATTATAAACAATCCCGATTTTATCAGACATTTTAAGGAAATTGATGCCCCCCGGTTGTCTTCCGCGCCCAAAGGTTTTCCTAAAGATTTCCCTTATATTGACCTGTTGAAATTTAAATATTATACCGTATCAAAATCTTTTTCAGAGAAAGAAGCTCAAATGCCTGATTTTATTAATAAAAGCGCTGAAGTATTTAAAGCCTTGTTACCTTTGAATCGTTTTCTTAATAATGCAATAAAAGAAATCACCAATTAAACCATGCTGTATTTCCTGAATATTTTCTCCATCTTTATCTTTAGCTCAGTAAAATCAATTGGCTTACTAATATAATCATCACAACCTGCCTTAATGCACCTGAAAATTTCTTCAGGACTTGAATAAGCTGTCTGGGCAATTATTGGAACATCCTTATTGATTTTCTTAATTTCCATCGTGGCCTGATATCCGTCTTTTACAGGTAATTTTATATCCATTAACACCAAATCAATTCTACTACCCGACTCTATTAAATCAATAGCTTTCTGAGCCGTTCCTGCCCACAATATATTCAACTTCAAATCAGCAAGTGATTCTTTAAATAAAAACCAGTTATATTCTTCATCATCTACTACCAGAATGGTTTTCCCTTCAAACAAATTATTCATGGTTGGAGTCTTAGGTTATATCAAATTAGCAAAAAATCCTCTTTTATCCAAAACTATTGGTTGATTTTTTACAAACTCCCGGAATCTGACAATGTATAAGATTAAGCCCCTTGTCTGCATTCCGGCTTTTTATTTTGCTTTTGCCCAAAGAAGTTAGTGGTAATAATTGATGAACAGGATATTATACGTAATAAACCGTTAAAAGTTTTAGACAATATATTTATTCATTATTATCCTTTCTTCTCTAACTCTTTCCATGCCAATGCGCTGGCTCCCATTACGCCGGCATTCAGATCAGACAAACCTGAAAGCAATACTTTTACTTTATTCCGGTATATAGGCAGCAGATTTTCTTCCATCGACCTGATGGTCGGATCAAGTATAAGCTCTCTTGCATTGGCAAGTCCTCCCAAAAGAAAAATTGCTTCAGGGCTTGTATGAGCAACCGTATCAGCCAGCTTGGCACCAAGAATCCGACCTGTAAATTCAAATGCATCTATAGCAACAGGATCACCCCTGCGGGCCGCATCAGTTATCATCTTAGCAGTCAGGTCATGAAAACTGATATTACGAAGTTCACTATCAACAATCCTTTCAGCCAGAAACCTGAAAATGGTTCTTTTAATACCTGTTGCCGAAACATAAGTTTCAAGGCAGCCCTTCCGGCCACATCCGCATTCCCTCCCACGAAGTTTTACATTAATGTGTCCCAGCTCACCGGCAAATCCGTCATGACCATAAACCAGTTCTCCGTTCACAACAATTCCACTTCCCAAGCCGGTTCCCAGGGTTATAACAATAAAGTCCTTCATATTTTTCGCACCTCCATATATCATCTCTCCAATTGCCGCCGCATTGGCATCATTAGTCAATATCACCGGCATCCCCTCAAAATAATTTTTCATTTTATCTGTTACCGGTACTATTCCTTTCCAGTTCAGATTTGGAGGATATTCAATGGTCCCCCTGTAATAATTGCCATTTGGTGCACCAATTCCAACTCCCTTAATAACTACTTTATCCTTAATCCCATTTAAGATATTTTGAATTTCTTTAATCAGCTGCTGTAAAAATTCATCAAAATCCTTGAAAACATCGGTATTAATAAAACTGTCATTCAGGCAATTCCCCTGCCGGTCAATAATACCAAATTTCGTATAGGTACCCCCAATGTCAATTCCTATCACAGCTTCTTTCATATTTCCATTAAATTTTTTTACAGATTAGTTTTTATTATTATGATAATGTCTCATTAAATGGTTTAAATGATAAAAACTTAAAAATAGTACTTTATTTCATTTCTTTACCCTAAATTAATATGTTTAATAATATTTTTGTTTCATTAATACAGATCCAATGAAGCATTATTATTTTATAATTTCCTTTCTGCTGTTGCTAAATATTGCAGTTCCTGCCCAGGTAGTTTATCAACATGTCTCATCCACCGAAATATATCATTTTCTTGATGAAATGTCCTCCGAAGGCATTATTGAATTAAATTCAGTGGTAAAACCCTATTCACGCCAATATATAGCAAAGCAACTTGAAACAGTTTCGAAACACGCCGAAAAGCTTAATAAGCGTCAGGCAAAGGAACTGCAGTTTTATCTGAAAGATTACAATAAAGAACTTATGCCTGATAAAAAATTCAATAAACGATTTGATATTTTTTATTACAAAGATTCATTGTTTACTTTCTCTGCCAATCCGATATTGGGTTTGCAATACTGGAACAACGAAAATGGTATTAATTATCATCGATGGAACGGAGGAGAAGTTTTTGCCTATGTGGGTGGCCACCTGGGTGTTTATGCCAGCCTCAGGGATAATCATGAAAAGGAAAAACTATCAGGTCCATCATATCTGACAACCCGCCCAGCCGCTCGATATAAAAGCGGACAGGATTTCAGTGAAATGCGCGGAGGTATCACCTATGCCTGGAACTGGGGTACAATTGGTCTTGTAAAAGACCATTTTGAATGGGGCAATTATTATCATTATCCGAATATATTTTCTGCCAAACCTCCATCTATGGCGCACCTGAAATTAAATATCAACCCTGTCAGATGGTTTGAATTTAATTATATGCATGCCTGGCTGGTTTCAGGCGTTGTTGACAGCATCAGAAGCTATGGTTATACAAACAGCTACGGCACAAGCACACGCGTAGTTTATCTGCCAAAATATATGGCAGCAAATATGTTTACCTTTATCCCTCTGAGAGAATGCTATTTCTCACTCGGAAATTCAATAATTTACAGCGATATGAATGTTCACCCCGCTTACCTTATACCCTTTCTTCTTTACAAATCAGTTGATCACACATTAAATCAGAACCTTTCAAATGAAGGCGGTGAAAATTCACAGTTTTATATCGACATGAGTCTGAGGCGATTTAAACACCTGCACTTATTTTTCACCTTCTTTTTTGATGATATTTCCACCACAAGATTATTCAAAAACGGACATTTAGATTACTACAGCTTTAAAGCAGGCATGCGCATTTCAAATTTGCCAAATAATGTTTTCCTTACTGCTGAATATACCCAGACCTATCCCTTAGTTTATAAACATATCATCCCTACCACTACCTTTGAATCAAACCAGTATAATCTTGGGCACTATTTGCAGGATAATGCCAGGGAACTGTATTTTGATATTCTGTACAGACCTGTAAGGGGGCTGTCACTAAAAATATGGTACACGCTGGCACAAAAAGGTCCCGATCATGAAGCGTTGGGTACCAACAGGTTAGATGTGGTTAACATGTATCTCGATACGGTGAAATGGCAGAATAACGCTCTTGGCCTTTCAGCCCGCTACCAGGTTATCAATGATGTTTATGCCTTTTTTGAAATGGAATATTCACACCTTACCGGTGAAATTGAGAAATATACTCCGCCATATTTCAGAAACAATCCTGTCACCTTATCACTGGGGGTTAATTACGGATTTTGATAGTTTGAATTGTAGCATAAATCAATTAAACATTACCCATAAAAACTGTTTATTCTTTGATTTTTGTGTTTTCTTTTAATTCTGGACCTATATGAGACAAGTTCAATGTGGGTAGATTAATTGGTTTTAGCCCAGACAATGTGGTTAAAGCTGAAATAAAAGCACGAATATATGGAAAAATCAATGCAGGAGCATTAATATAAAAAAATTTGTCTAACGAATCGGCATCTAATTCATTATCAAAGATATATTTCCCTTTGGAAATAATCTCCGCCTTGAATTTTTTATTTTCTTCTTCAATTAATACACCAAGCTCTATTTCAAAACTTGAATTTTGTTTATCAATTAATCCTTTTGGTGAAAAAGTAAGAGAAAAGTTATATCCGTTTCCGTTATCTTCTTCACCCATTTCAAAATAAGATTTAATTATCTTAAAATCTGTAAATTGAAATTTCGATATTTTCAATTTTTCCATTTTATGCTGCTAATGCGTAATATTCGGAATCAAGATTAATAAAGTCTTGCGTAAAATTAAATGTCATCCTTGGTTCATAAATTAAACTATTCATAAACAAACCTAAATTATTTGATTTAATTACCAAATCCGGTCTGTTAACCTTAGTTAATGAATCTTCAGAAACAAAAAGCAATGTTTCAGGAATAAAGTTGTTTTCAAATTCAAAAACCAGATCAGCTTCCGCGATCATATATTCAATATTTTTAAATTCAGCCAATGGAGACACTTCAATCATATGAGTCTTTTCAACATTATCATATTTATATTTGAAGGTAATTCTAGGAAAAATCTCAACCAATTCATTTAATTTATTTATAATAAATTCTTTTGATGTCATACATTAAAAATTTTTTTCATTTGATCTCTTACTTCTCTGGCAATTCTTAAAGCCTTACTGCCTTCTTCAAAAGTAATTTCTTTTTCTTCGTAATCAGAGACTTCTCTGAATATTTTAAGTTGTTTTATATTTCTATTAAATTTAGCAAACTCTTCTTTCGAAAATGAATATATTTCATCTCCAATATACTTAATAACATATGTATGTGTATTTAATTTTTGTTTTTCTCTC
>CAZBCB010000198.1:0-6157 GCA_964489905.1 uncultured Bacteroidales bacterium | reverse complement strand
CCTGATATAAGCAAAGCAATAAATATTAAAACTGGCTTCATTTTTTAAGATTTTAATTTCAAATAAAACAAATCTTAATGATTAATGTTTTAGGAAACATCTATTTAGCCGGAGTTATTATTCTGTAATTACCGCTTAAATGCATAAGGCTGAAGAGATAAAGGAGCCCGTCATAATAAGGATCAAAGTACCCGTCTTCGTAAGGTTCAAGCTTTGCATTCCATATTTCATCAATAAATTGCCAGCTTTTTGCCTGTGTCCCCATTATTGAGGCAGCTGCTGAAGTTGCCACAAAACCAAGTGAATGTCGCAGCTTTTGAAATCCCCCTGCCCCTAATATCCATTCAGGTTTTGTTCCGTCAACATTAAACTGGTCATCAAATGTTTTTATACCCGTGCAAAACAAAAAGTTCTGGATTCTCTTTCCATAATCTTTTTGCCATTTGACATCTTTTGCATACCATGAATAATCCATTGCAATATTCATCGGAACTCTCCATGAATCATACCTGAAAGCAGCTTTTCTTCTGAAGAAATCCCTTGATTCACCGCTAAATGATGTATAATCAGGGTTTAATCCGGTAACAGGATGACATGCCCTGTGAAGAAAGGCTCTTGCAGTATCGGCACAGTCACTGTAAAAATCTTCATGACCATCTTTTGCATATTCTGCCCATATTTCATAGAATGCAGGTAAATGATAAGAAGGATCAGTCCAATTATATCCTGAGCTGTCAGGTACAAAAGTTATTTTCTTTTCTTTTACGTTAATAAGATTGGTTTGCTTTTCAGTTCCGTCTTTGCTCCACATCGCATCAAGTATTCTCTTTGCTTCACCATAATAATCAATACCTGTATCATTACCCCATCTGTTTGATGCAAAAAGCAGGCTTGTTATAAAATATAACTCCCCGTCAGAAGCAGAACCTTTGGAATTCTGCTTTCCGGAAATTGGATTTACGCTCCATGCAAAGTAAGCATCCCTTGCTCCTCCCTGATGCTGCATATATTTTTTTGTCCATCTCCAGAGACGGTCAAAAAAATCTTTCTTGTCAAACTGAACAGCTATCATCAGCCCGTATGAAAGCCCTTCAGTGCGGGCATCATGGTTCTTTATATCTGAAACATAACCCATTGAATCGCCAACTTCAAAGTAAACCTTGTTGGGTCCTTCAAATAAGTCATAGTAAGCTTTAGCAAGTTTTGCATCTATTTCTTCCTGCGGATAACCGGCTTCAAGAAATAGATTTCTGTATTTGCCTGTCTCATGTGCACCTTTTTTCCAGGGCTTCATCTTTCCCCTTGGGTCTTTAATATCTTTAGTGCAATCATTAGATGAACACCACGCATTGAATGACAGGCATGTAATTACTAATACAATAAAGGATAAAAAGATTTTTTTCATAGCTAATATTTTATGTTTTAATTAAAATCAAAACAAGATAAGTACATTGGTAAAGTGCGTAACTCCTCCCATTCTTTTTCTGTAAGATTTTCACCCCTCACAATAATTTCCCCATAACCTGTGGAGTTTAAAAAGTCCATTACTCCCAGACTGCAATGCTTTCTTATTTTTTTATGAAAAGGGCAATTGACATCAAGCCAAATCATTGCAGTATTCCTCTCCTGTATATTTATGACAGTTTCAAATAGTTCGTTAAGTACCCATTCATATCCCTCCTCGCAAAAGATCCCTTCCATTGCACAAAAATCAAATTTGACCGGATTAAAAAGCTTCTTAAGCAAGGGTATGTGAGGCAAAACTTTCAAAATAATCTTTCCGCTAAAACCCGGCAGATTTTTGAATGACCAGCTCATAGGGTTTGATTGTACACCGGCAACTATCTTTCCACCTTCTTCAGCGACGAAATAATTGTCCCTGTAAAATATATTGCCTAAATATAAAAAGTTATGGGATGAATATTGTTTTGCTATTTTATTCCTTATTTCATCATATTCATTTTTTAAAGCTTTCCTTACCCTTGGCGAAGATTTAGGATAAAACCTGCTGAAAAGCAAAGTTGTCAACCGCCTTACTGATTTAAAGCCAAAACAACTGCATAAATTCAGCGATTGTTCATTGTCGCTTTCCACATATGCATAATAGAGTGATTTTTTTCCGCTATTGTTGTTTGGATTTTCCCTCTGGCTAAAAACATTGTCCATAAAAGACTTAATCATACCATGGTGCTCTTTTGCAGTATGATGTTTGTATTTTTTGCCCCTGGCTGTTATTGCAGGATTTGATGCAAGATATCTTACATAACTGGCAGGAACAATATTCTCACCAATGTTTACATGCCTTCCTGATAAACAGACAGTACACAATAATTTTCCAAAACGTTCAAGGCTGAAATATTCAGGCGACTGAATGTCAGCTATTGTATTCTCTGTACCAATGTGTTTATATTGTGTTCCTCCGGGGGTTCCCCATAAGGTTTTTTTCAATAGTTCAAGGATCTCAGGAGTGTATGTTTCTCTTTGGTTTATACTTACTGTTGATGTCAGTTTATTTTCCATTCTATTTTATAGTTCAGTCAGGCTTAAAAGTAATTCAAATTTCATAAAATATTGAACATGAAACACAAATATTGGAAATTAAAAAACCCATCAGTAACGATGGGTTTAAAAGCAGATTTTCAATTTTAGTTGTTTCTTAGTATTAGTTTGAAACCTGACTTAATTGTTCTTTTTCTAGGGGAACTTTCAGATTAAAGACTGTTTCATAAGCATCTGAATTTATTGAATTCGGGAAGAAACATGCAATTATTCCCAGTGCTTCTTTTTTGTCTTTTCTGTTAGGACTCAAAAGTGATTGCTGACCGAATGCATCATGATTAATTGAATGTTTATATTTATTAACATCCAGTTTCTGAAGCTTTTCAGGCATCTTTCGCATGCCAAAACCATTCTCATTACATAAGTACATGATTTCTATTGATTCTCCACGTAATAAATAGCAACATTCATCATCACCTTTACAAATTTCAATTGTAAATGATGATTCTGCATTAGAGTAGGTAAGATTAAAATGAGTGTCATCAACCTGGGTTAAACAGTAATTTTCAAGAGGTGTATTGCTGTTTCCTGAAATAACATTCCCGCCAAGTGTTAGTAAACATGAGGCGATTAATACTGAAATTAAAATAATTGTTCTCATAGCTGTAATTTTTATTTTTCCGAAAATTACAAATGAGTTTTATTCTGATTATTTTTATTATATCAATTACAATCAATTTGTTATAACTGTTCATTTATAATTGTAAAATGTATTTAACCCTGTTTTTTTAACCGGTTTTAAAACAAAAAGGTTGAAAGGATAAGAAATAAGTATAAACAACTCATAAGAACCCATGAAATTCGTCAGATAGTTTTCTGAATAATTGTTGTTTGACCTTAGTTAGTTGTAACTTGTATGTCAATGATTGTTGTTGATGGATTAAATGCTAAAAACAAGTAACATTTTAAATGATTAGGTGTCATATTTATTGAAATTAAATTTCTTCAGCAGTGAAAAACAAGTCTAAAAAGAATTTTATTAAATCTGTTTTCGAAAGGCCTGTACTTTTCCATATTATAGTGTGGTTATTAATTGTCCTTGTTTTATCATGGCTCACCAGCTTAAATGGAAACTGGCCTTATACCTTTTATCTCCTTAATATGGTTGTTGCTTTGCCGCCAATGATTTTATTCAATTATTCTATGGCATGGTTGTCAGGTAAGTTAATGTTAAAAGAAAAGAGATACGTGGTTTTTTCATTGAGCTTCATTACCATGACAACTTTCTGTGCATTTCTTATTCCGGTAATGAACCACTGGTTATTTTTCGGTATTATTTACCCCAGAATATTTGAACCTTCTCCATGGTTTAACTGGAGGCATGTTCCTCAAAACCTTATAATCTTATGGTTTCCGTTTTTAATATTTTTATTGAAAACACTTTTCGAAAATTGGTTTAAAGCAGAAAAGGAAAAGCTTGTGATTGAAAATAAACGCTTACTGGCAGAAATTCAATTGATGAAAATTAAACTGCACCCTCATTTTCTTTTTAATACTTTAAACAACCTTTATTCAATGGCAAAAGTGAATTCGGAATACACCCCCGATTATATTATGAAGCTGTCTGAAATATATCGTGTAATGCTGTATGAATGCAATAAAGATTTTTATTCTGTAAACAATGAACTTAGCCTGATAAGAAACTATATTGAACTGGAAAAGATCAGATATGATGAACGATTGAAGCTTAATGTTCAAATTCCCGAACATGTTGATAACAACCTGCTTATTCCCCCTTTGCTGCTTTTTACCTTTGTTGAAAACTCATTTAAACACGGTTGCAGGAATGATTTAAAAAACCCCTTTATCGACATTTCTGTAACAATTGATAATGAGTTTTTACATTTCCATTCAATTAACAGCTTACCCCAAAACGGAATCCAGGAAAATAAAAAGGGGGGAATCGGACTCGATAACACACGTAAGCGTCTGGAACTGATTTATGAAAATGAATACCTCTATGAATATAGTGCCTCTGAAAATCAATATGAAGTAAAGTTGAAAATTCCTAATCTCAGGGTATCATGAAAAAATTACTATTTATAGTTGTTTGCTTTATAATTAGCGCAGTTTCTGTTTCCTGTTCTGAAAGTGCCCAGACAGAACGATTACTCCGCTATTTTCTCGATAAGCATGTTGAAAGGATTAAACCTGTTCAAAAGCAATTTAATGAAGCTATCTGGGCAACCTATACAGCCGACATGAATTTCAAAAAGCTTCAATCTATTCAGGATAAGACTGATTCACTTTATTTGTCTGTTGACAATACTCCCGAATATTATCAGAATCTGCTGAATAATTTGTACGACAATCCTTCTGAATATGAAATACTTGCTAATATTAAAAAGTCGGGTTTGATTAAAGACCCGCTTTTAAAAAGAGAGTTTGAAATGGTCTTCCTTTATTATTTATCAATTAAAAATAATTGGGATGAAGCAGAGAAGATAAATGCAGAACTCCTGGATAAATTCTATGAACTCAAGAAAAAGGAAAATACTTTCTTCAATTCTGAAAATACTGGATCAAAGGATGAATTAAGCTCAAAGTGGATTAATGAATTTTCTTCTCTTACTGAAGATTTCAAATCAATGATTAAAGCTTTTAACAACGATGTAAAAGGACTGGGTTATGATAACTATTTCCAGTATTTAATGGCAATTAAGGAAATTGATTTGAAGTTGATTGATTCATTGACTCTTGCAGTTGATGAAATTACAAGAGAAGATTACCTTAATTTAATGAATTTCTGCTTTAATGGCGGATGTAAAAAAGAATGTATTTTATCAGGTCAAATGACAATGTCACGATACAGATGTGCTGCCACAACTATGTCATACCCTGATGAATGGGATAGTATTGAGTATTCAAAAGAAGAATTTATAAGTTGTGCAGAGAAGCTATTTAAGTTGGGGAATTTTGATATTTCTGATATTTATAAAAAAAGCAATATTTGGTACGATAAGGATAAAGTCAATAACAGTTTCTTTTTTTGTGTTGATTTTGATAACTCCGACTTTCGTATTTATTCAAACTTCAAACCTTCAGCTTATTCCCTGAATCCGTTAATTCACGAATTTGCCCATGCATTACATTATCAAAGTGTCAGCAAGGAGGTTCCTTTTCTCCTTAAAAATCCAAACTCAATTATTGCTGAAGCAATTGGGATGTATTTCGACAGCAAGATATATACTTCAGGTAAAATTCAATCTGAACTGGGATTGCCCGGATTAAATAATAATCCATTCTATAAAGTTTTTTCAAATCCATCGAGGGTAATGTTTATCAGAAAGATCTTGCGAAATATCAATTTTGAAAAAGCAATATTTGAAAATCCTGATCAGGATTTTAATGAACTCTGGTGGAAGCTTAATAAGGAATACTTGTATTTAGATCCTTCTGAAAATGAAAAATTACCTGAATGGATGACCTCTTTTCACATAGTTAATAGTTCCGGAATAAGTGTAGATTATCTTATTGCAGTTGTTTTTGCTGCTCAATTGGATCATTATTATCCTGATGATAATTTTATTGAATTAAAAGATAAAATTATGAAATATGGTGACTCAATTCCCTGGTATGAATTAATTAAATTATCAAC
>CAZBCB010000197.1:0-6165 GCA_964489905.1 uncultured Bacteroidales bacterium | reverse complement strand
CTTATGGGGCATAATGCTTGATCCTGTTGTAAATTCATCAGGTAATTCAATAAATGAAAAAATCTGTGATGAAAACAAACAAATATCGTATGCTAATTTTGATAAAGTAGAGGCAACAGAAGCCATTGCAAATGCCACAATCTTTTCAATTTTACCCCTGCCCATCTGCGCATAAACCACATTATAATTTAATGAATCAAATCCAAGCAAATCAGTTGTAATCTGCCTGTTGATATGAAATGAAGAACCATAACCTGCAGCCGAACCAAGTGGATTTTGATTTGCCAGTTTATAAGCTGACAATAATAATTGCATATCATCAACAAGACTCTCAGCATAAGCTCCAAACCATAATCCGAATGAGGAAGGCATTGCTATCTGTAAATGTGTAAAACCAGGCATTAAAATTTCTTTATTCCTTTCACTCAACTGTTGTAAAGTATAAAATAAATGTTCTGTTAATTCAACGATTTCTTTTATTTCACTTCTGATAAAAAGCCTTAAGTCAAGTAAAACCTGATCATTTCTCGATCTGGCAGTATGAATGCGCTTTCCGGTTTCGCCTAGTTTTTTTGTAAGATAAAATTCAACCTGAGAATGAATATCTTCAATTCCTTTTTCAATGATTATCCCGTTTTTTAGTATTGAATAATACAAGGTTATCAGTTCCTGTCGTAATAATCTGAAATCTTTGTCTGAAAGCAGGTTAACTTTATTCAGCATGGTTGTGTGAGCTATTGAACCCAACACGTCGAAAGGGGCAAGAAGAATATCTAAATCTTTATCCATCCCAACTGTAAACTGTTCAATAAGCTCATTTGTCTTTATTCCCTTCTCCCAAAGCTTCATGCCAAAGTTTTTAAATCCCTGAAAAAATATCCGAACAATTGTCGGAAGATCTGTTAGAAAGATCTTCCCTGTTTTTTGAGTATTGCATTATGAGCCATTAAACGAATAGCATTAATTTTAATAAAGCCTGAACTGTCTTTCTGGTCAAAGCCTCCTTCAATATCCATGCTTGATAATTCTTTATCATATAATGAACTCGGCGATTCTCTTCCATCAATAATAACATTACCTTTATAAAGAGTTAAATATACAATACCATCAATTAATTCCTGACTTTTATCTATGGCTGCTCTCAGAAATTCCATTTCGGGGCTGAACCAGAAACCATTATAGACCAGTTCAGAAAAAACCGGTGATAACATATTTCTTAAACGCATCACTTCCCTGTCCATTGCAATACCTTCAATATCCATATGAGCTTTTATCAGTATAGTACCCGCAGGAGTTTCATAAACTCCACGTGATTTAATACCAACAAAACGATTTTCAACCATATCAAGTAAACCAATTCCGTTCTCTCCACCAATTTTGTTGAGATAAACAAATAATTCAAGCGGGTCTTTCAAAGTTGTATTGTCATCTTTGTTAACTACTTTAACCGGTAAACCGTCTTTAAAATGAATTTCTATATGTGTTTCACGATCAGGTGCATCCTGAGGTGCTACCATTTTAGTAAACATACTTTTATCAGCCTTAAATTTCGGGTCTTCAAGAACTCCGGCCTCATGACTTATGTGCATTAAATTGTCATCTTCACTATATGGTTTTGAAATAGTAGCCTTTACAGGAATATTATTTTTTTCTGCATAATTTAACATGTCCGTTCTTCCTTTAAACTGATTGAGAAATTCCTGTGTTTTCCAGGGCGAAAGAACTTTAATCTTTGGATTCAGTGCATAATATGATAATTCAAACCTTACCTGATCATTTCCTTTACCTGTTGCTCCATGAGATACAATTTCAGCCTTCTCAATTTCGGCTACTTGTATCTGATGTTTGGCAATAAGAGGTCTTGCCAGTGAAGTGCCCAGCAGATACCTGTTTTCATACATAGCATTTGCTTTTAATGCCGGGAAAATATAATCAGTAACAAATTCCCTTTTTAAATTTTTAATATACACCTTAGAAGCTCCAATTTTCAAGGCTTTCTTCTTAACCTCTTCAAAATCGTCATCTTGCCCGACATCTGCCACATAAGCAATCACTTCATAGTTACGTTCAATAAGCCACTTTAAAATTACTGAAGTATCCAGTCCGCCGCTATAGGCTAATACTACTTTACCATTATTCATTTTACGAAAAAATTGAAATATTTACTTTATTTTATTTTTTAATTCAGGTATTATCAAAACCAGTGTATTTATAACATCCTGTTCGGTAACTTTTTCATTGGGAATCAACAATATTGTATCATCACCTGCCAGTGTTCCTATTATTTCAAACGGGTTGACCTGATCAATAAGCGATGCAATACTCGGGGCATACCCCGGAAGGGTCTTTATTACACCAAGTTTATTTGCAAACTTAATTGAAACAAAACCTTTTGCCGCATAATTTTCTGCTATTTCATATCCCTGGAAGTGATGCTGGTCAGGTAATTCATAGATATAACCTTTTTCGTTATCGGCTATCTTATTAACTTTCAGAAATTTTAAATCTCTTGATAAGGTTGCCTGGGTATAATAAAGACCTTTTTTCTCAAGAATACCAAGTAATTCTTCCTGACTCGATATTTTCTGAGTAGAAATAATATTCCGAATCATTAATAATCTTTCCGTTCTGTTTCCCATGATGTTGAATATTTATTCAAATAATATGCAAAAATATACGATATATAATTATAAAGCAAGTACAATTTAAAAATATTTGTAGTTTTGCCCCAATTTTATATAAAGAATTTTTAAGCTTTGGCATAAATGGATAAATCAATTCATAAAGTTATACTGCTTGGATCGGGAGCACTTAAAATCGGTGAGGCTGGAGAATTTGACTATTCCGGCTCACAAGCATTAAAGGCATTAAAAGAAGAAGGCATTTATACCATTCTTATCAACCCGAATATTGCTACAGTCCAGACTTCTGAAGGAATGGCCGATAAAATATATTTTTTACCGGTAACTCCTTATTTTGTTGAAAAAGTAATTGAAAAAGAAAAACCCGATGGTATTCTTCTTGCTTTTGGCGGTCAAACTGCCCTCAATTGCGGAATAAGCTTATACACCAGCGGTGTTCTTGAAAAACATAATGTCAGGGTTCTTGGAACTCCTGTTCAGGCCATCATGGATACCGAAGACAGAGATCTATTTGTCAGAAAGCTTAATGAAATTCAGGTTAAAACAATTAAAAGTTTTGCTGCTACAAATACTGATGAAGCATTAAAAGCCGCTGAAAATCTTGGTTACCCTGTTATTATCCGTGCTGCTTACACCCTTGGAGGTCAAGGTAGCGGATTTTGCAATGATGAAGCTGAACTCAGAAAAACAGCTGATAAAGCATTTTCTTATGCACCACAAATTTTGGTTGAAAAATCATTAAAAGGCTGGAAAGAAGTTGAATATGAAGTAGTTCGGGATCAATTTGATAACTGTATTACTGTTTGTAATATGGAAAATTTCGACCCTCTGGGAATTCATACCGGTGAAAGTATTGTGGTGGCTCCATCTCAAACGCTTACTAATAATGAATACCATAACTTAAGACAATTAGCAATTAAAATTATCCGTCATATTGGCATTATTGGAGAATGTAATATTCAGTATGCACTGGATCCTAATTCTGAAGACTATCGGGTTATTGAAGTTAATGCACGTCTTTCCAGATCAAGTGCACTTGCTTCAAAAGCTACCGGTTATCCGCTTGCCTTTGTGGCAGCCAAACTTGCCGTTGGATATGGACTTCATGAGATTAAAAATTCAATAACAAAAACCACTTCTGCATTTTTTGAACCTGCTCTTGATTATATTGTCTGCAAAATCCCCAGATGGGATTTAAATAAATTCAGCGGCGTTTCAAAACAAATCGGAAGCAGTATGAAAAGTGTGGGAGAAGTTATGGCAATAGGCCGCACATTCGAAGAAGCCATTCAAAAAGGGCTGCGTATGATAGGTCAGGGAATGCACGGTTTTGTGGGCAATCGTGATCTTGAATTCGAAGATATTGAAAAAGAACTTTCTGAACCCACTGATATGCGTATTTTCGTAATTGCAGACGCTTTTGAAAAGGGATATACCATCGAAAAAATCTGCGAACTTACCAAAATTGATTCCTGGTTCCTTTATAAGTTAAAAAATATTTATGAGCTAAAAAATCAACTTCAGCAATATAATGCACTTCAGGATATCCCGCTTGAATTACTCAAAAAAGCAAAAATTTTAGGCTTTTCTGATTTTCAGATTGCTCGCTTTGTATTAAAAAAAGTAAACGAATTTATTGAAGAGGGATTGCTTGAAGTCAGAGAATTCAGAAAAAAGCATAATATAATTCCCTACGTAAAGCAAATTGATACCCTTGCTGCCGAATATCCTGCACAGACTAACTACCTTTATCTAACATACAGTGCTTCAGAGCATGATATCAAAATTAATACCGAAAAACCATCTGTCATTGTTCTGGGTTCGGGAGCATACAGGATAGGCAGTAGTGTCGAATTTGACTGGTGCAGCGTTAATGCATTATACACTCTTAAAAAAGAAGGTTTTCAATCAGTAATGATCAATTACAATCCTGAAACCGTTAGTACTGATTATGATGTTTGTGACAGATTGTATTTTGATGAATTGTCCTTTGAACGTGTAATGGATATAACTGAAATTGAACAACCAAAAGGGATAATACTATCCATGGGCGGACAAATTCCCAATAATCTGGCCATGCGACTTTATAAGCAAAATGTCCCTGTTCTTGGTACTTCTCCTCTATCCATTGATAATGCAGAAGACCGTCATAAATTTTCACTTTTATGTGACCAGCTGAAAATTGATCAGCCCCGATGGAAAGAACTTTCAAGCATAAGAGATATATATGATTTTGTAGACGAAGTAGGATTCCCTGTTTTAATACGTCCCTCCTACGTACTTTCAGGTGCTGCAATGAACGTTGTTTCAAATAAAGAAGAATTAGAACATTATCTGAATGTTGCAACAAAAGTTTCAAAACAATATCCTGTGGTTGTTTCAGAATTTATAGAACAGGCAAAAGAAATTGAAATAGATGCAGTGGCAAAAGATGGTGAATTAATTGCTTATGCAATTAGCGAACATGTTGAATTCGCGGGTGTACATTCAGGCGATGCAACTATAGTATTCCCGGCACAAAAAATATATTTTGAAACCATGCGTCGTATCAAACGCATATCAAGAGAAATTGCTAAAGCATTGAAAATCAGCGGTCCTTTTAATATTCAGTTTCTTGCTAAGGATAATAATATTAAAGTTATAGAATGCAATCTAAGAGCTTCACGTAGTTTTCCTTTCGTCTCTAAAGTATTAAAAATTAACTTTATAGAGCTTTCAACGCAAGTTTTACTTGAAAAAAATATAGAAAAGCCCAATAAATCAGTCTTTGATCTTGATTACATCGGAATAAAAGCACCTCAATTTTCATTTTCACGGTTGCAAAAAGCTGACCCTGTTTTAGGAGTAGACATGGCATCAACCGGAGAAGTAGGATGTATTGGAGAAACTTTTTATGAAGCTATCCTCAAAGCAATGTTATCAGTAGGTTATTTATTTCCGAAAAAAAATATTTTGCTTTCAACCGGGCCTATGCGTTCAAAAGTTGAACTAGTAAACAGCTGCCGTATGCTTGCGGAAAAAGGCTTTAATCTGTTTGCAACCAAAGGAACCGCTCAGTTTTTAGAAATGAATGGTATACCTTCAACTGTATTGCACTGGCCTGATGAAAACAGAAAACCTAACACTCTTGATTATATCAGAAACAAAATAATTGATCTGGTTATAAATATACCCAAAGACCTTTCAAAATCAGAACTAAGCAACGATTATATGATACGCCGCAGCGCAGTTGATTATAATATTCCCCTTATTACAAACGCGCGGCTGGCAAGTGCATTTCTTACAGCAATATGTAAGCTTACAATTGAAGACATTGCTATTAAAAGCTGGGACGAATATTAAACTTACGAAGAACTTCTTTTTTTTAATTAAATCAGCTAATTCGCATTTCTGATATATTGTAACAATTATTCATTAATTATTATTTTTGTAATAATCAACCCTATTTAAATAATTGTGAAAACATTTATTCATGAAAATATTAATGGTATTTTAGGTACTATCATTGTGCATCTGGTTCTTA
>CAZBCB010000196.1:0-6172 GCA_964489905.1 uncultured Bacteroidales bacterium | reverse complement strand
TTTCGGATAAACCGGTAGAATATGAAAAACTGGTTAGTCTTTTCGAAGCAGCACGCTGGGCGCCATCGTCATATAACCGCCAGCCTTGGAGGTTTATTGTTACAGCAAAAGACAATAAAAATGATTTTGAACGTCATCTGGAATGTCTGATGGAGGGTAACCGCTTATGGGCAGCAGATGCTCCTGTGCTGATTACAGCAGTTGCAGAAACCATAAATCCTGAAACGAATGAAGTGAACAATTATGCATGGCACGATCTGGGACTTGCTACAGCGAGTTTAATATTTCAGGCAGCTTTCATAGGATTATATACTCATCCGATGGGGGGGTTTTATAAAAAAAAAGCAAAAAAAATTCTGGAAATTCCTGAAGGATATGAACCTGTTACCATGATTGCTGTTGGTTATCCTGCAGAATTACCCTACAAGGCAAATGCAGAACTTATTGCACGTGAAAACCGGAAAAGAACAAGGAATGAGTTAAAGGACATAGTATTTGATGGGGCATGGAATAAAAGTTTTATTAAAATTCAACAGAAAATCTGAAATTAAAAATACGTCCTGTCAGGTAATTGGGCACTGCAAACAGGTTAGGTATCCCCTCCTGATTGCTTACTGTCTTTATCCACTGATATGAAGCCGGATTGGTAAAACCAAACAGATTAAATATTTCAACGTTTATCCATGCAGCTTGTATAGCGTTAACAAAATGATTATCAGACTTTCTGCGTTTGCTTAAAACAGATTTGGAAAGGCCGATATCAATACGTTTGTATGCTTTCATCTCATAATTTTCACTGGGTTTTTTATAGTCTGGTGATCCAAAGGGAATTCTGCTTCCGTAAAACACGGTAACATGCACTTTATATTCCGGATTATTGGGAAAATAGTCCTGAAAGTAAATACCGAAATTTATTAACTGATCCGTCGGCCTGCGGTAATAACCCGGATATACCACTGTTTTATCAGGATTAAGGTAATAATCGTTATAAACATCTTCCATTGTTTTCATAATAGACATGGATGCCCATGATTCTGCATCCTTAACAAATTCGCCGTTAATTTTAAATTCTATTCCTGCAGCATATCCGCGTGCATGGAATTCAGGAAGGTATTGTATAGCCACATCTTCAATCTTATATGGAATAAGATGACTTAAGTATTTGTAATAGAGTTCAGTGCTGAATTTAAATGGTCTGTTCCAAGCTGAGAAAGTGTAGGCCGAACCGATCAGATAATGAATTGATTGCTGGGCGGGAAGATTATCGTACAGTTTTCCGTAAGGGTCAATCATTTCCTTATAGAAAGCAGGCTGATAATATAAACCACCTGCTATATGAAAGCTTACTGCTTTTTGCCAGTGAGGTTCAATGGTGATTCTCAATCTTGGACTTATTAAAAGCTGTTCGTTTGCATCCCAGTAATGGAATCTAAGTCCACCTGTCACGAATAAATCGGCATGACTGGCATTGAAGTTTATTGCTGTCTGGCAATAGCCTGTAAATCGGTTTGTCAGAAGTTTATTACGGCTCGTTGCAAAATGATACATTTCAATTATTTCATCAGAATTGGGCACGCTGTATCCGGCAGAGTCAATCATCTCCCATTCCCGGATGCGATCAAAAATACGTTCTCTTTGCCAGGTAATGCCCCATTTTAAACTGTATTGTTGCTTATAAAATGAGCCTTTATGTGAAATATTATAAACATAGGCGCTTAAGTTGTTTCTTGCATGCTGAAGATTCGTACCTACCCCAATATTTAAAATACTGTCGTTAGCGGTTTCAGAACCTGTGGTATTGTCAAGAAGGTTTATCCAGTACTGTCCTAAAATATCATATCGGATAATTTCATTTGAATTAAAAAATGAACCTATTAGTTTAAGATTAAGATTTGCATCAGGCTGGTATGAGAGCGTTAGTGCACCCAGATAGTTGTCAAAACGGTCTTTCTCCTGTCCTTCATAATAAATAACCAGATTTAAGGGATTCTGGTATGTGCCAAATGCCGTCTCCCTTGTTTCGGGTATCACAGTGTATTGGTTCAGTGCAATATTACCCAGGAAGTTCAACTCAACCTTGCTGGCAATATCATAAGTGAAAAAACTCTGAAAATCAAAATATTTTGGTTTGTAATCTCCTTTGGTCTGCAAGGAATTTAACAAATACTGATTTGTTTTATAACGAAATCCGGAAATATGCGTAAAGCGCCTGTTATGTGAAGCGCCTTCAATATGAACAGAAGCTCCCAGAAGGCTTGCTGAAGCACTTCCTTTAAATTCCGAAGGTCTTTTGTATTTAATATCCAGAACTGATGACATTTTATCACCGTATTGGGCCTCAAAACCTCCGGCAGAAAACTGAACTGAGGAAACCATGTCTGAATTAATAACACTCAACCCTTCCTGCTGTCCCGAACGAATGGTCAATGGCCTGTATATTTCTATATCATTGATGTATACCAGATTCTCGTCAAAATTGCCACCTCTTACTGAATACTGAGAACTCATCTCATTTCTTGCAGAAGCACCGAGTGTAATAAGCATTGACTCAATACCGCCAGTGGGTGTGGGTATATGATCAATAGATTTAATGTTAATCCTTTCAAGAGAACTTGCCTTTTCAAACTTGCTTTCAATAATGACTTCATTTATCATTTCGGTAGAGGGCTCCAATTGTCTGTTTATTTCAAGAACCTGACCCGGATTAAGATTTATAGTAAATACCAGTTTATTATATCCCAGATAGGAAATTTCAATAGTGACACTGGTTAATGCCGGAATTTTGAGTTCAAAAAATCCTGTTTTACCGGTAACGGTTCCGTTTTTATTGGTAAGATCAACAACATTAGCTCCAATAACGGGAAGTTGGTTTTCATCTGTGAGAATACCTTTTATGTATGCTTCATTTTGAGCATTAGCAGGCAACAGGTCTATTATGCCCAACAATATTATGATTATGTAACTATATTTCCTCATAAGAGGTTTTAGACACAAAATAATTAACAAAAATTGCGGAAATATATTGCAGTCATTTTTTTATTAATTCCCTGATTTATTCTTCTTGCTTTTAAAATCTCCACGTTTTAAGGCTTTAAAAAATTCAGCCCAGGCAAAAGGATTTGTTATCTGGTAGGTCGGATACAATCCCTGGTTAAAGGTCTGTCGATACTGTTGTTCCATTATTTCCCTGAAATTTGACCGTGCATCGGGTTCATAATCCATAATAATCTGTGTACGTAACAATGCAATATTTTTTCGTGCTTTTTCCATGTCATCATCAGGTAATTTAAGATTAACAAAGGCTTCCTTAAATTCTTCATAAGATTTCCATGGGTATATTTCCACTGCCTCAATCATAAACGTATCAATTTCAAGCATTACATCAAGATGGAGGAAGCGATCGGGCAATGAACGCGATATCTTATAGTATTTTCGTTTGTAACCCACTGCTGAAAATAAAACCGTATCGCCCTCCTCTACAACTAATGAATAACGCCCGTCATTATTAGATATAGTTCCCCGATAGCTGTTTAAAATAAGCACATGAGAAAAAGGCATAGGTTCGAGCAATTCATTAATAATTCTGCCGCTAAGCTGAATCAGTTTTTTTTCCTGTGCAGAAACAGTGATTATGCAGGAAATAATAAGGAATACCGAAAAGCAGAAATACTTCATTATAAATTTATTTTATACATGGAGGGCATAAATCATTTCATCCTCAGAATCAGTAAAAATTCAAAAATAATTAAAATATCAAATGGCGCACCATCCGATAAATGTTTTTCACTATTTTTAACAACGCATTTTTCAAGACCGAAAATAAATCTTGTGTAAATATGGTTTCACAGAAAGAACTTACAATAGGACCATTTAAGAAAGGATTTCATTTAATTACAAGGACTATAGAAAGTCATCTTTCAGATTTGCCTGAGAAAGGGCTTCTGAATATTCACCTGAAACATACTTCAGCAGGTTTGTGCCTGAATGAAAATGCTGATCCATCAGTTAGGACTGATTTTAATAGTTTTATTAATAAGCTGATTCCCGAAAATGATCCCTGTTTTACACATATTCTTGAAGGTGATGATGATATGCCTGCCCACATAAAATCAGGCATATTCGGGCAAACGTTAAACATTCCTATTACCAATCATCGGTTAAACCTTGGAACATGGCAGGGTATATATTTTTGTGAATTCAGAAATTACGGAGGTACCCGTGAACTTGTACTCACTATAATTGGATAATTTTTATTAACTTAGATGCTAAAGCCAGACCTGATATGTTTAAAGAAAAAGATATACAACAACTCAAAAAAAGAGGCATTGATCCGAAAGAAGCTGAAAAACAAATCGGATATTTTAAGAAAGGGTTCCCCTATATGAGGCTTGTTAAAGCGGCTTCAGTCGGCCAGGGTATTGTTCGTTTAACACAAAATCAGTTAAAGGAATTTGCAGATAAATATACCTCAAATAAAAATATCGATATTGTGAAGTTTGTTCCGGCTTCGGGAGCTGCCAGCAGAATGTTTAAGGCCCTTTTTGAATTTGACGAATCCTATAAACAGGCAAATTTTGATACAAAAACTTTGTCAAAAGAAGCATATAAGCATGTTAAAGAATTTTTTGACAGAATAAAAGAATTTGCTTTTTATGAAGATCTTAAAATGGTTCTGAAAAAACAGGGTAATACGCCGGAAGATTTAATTAAAAAAAATCAATACCATTTGATATTAAGCGGACTACTGAGTAAAGAAGGTTTGAATTATGGCAGTCTGCCAAAAGGTTTACTAAAATTCCACCGTTATGACGACCATTCGCGGACAGCAGTTGAAGAACACCTTGCTGAAGGTGCAGGATACGCAGTTAATGCATCAGGCGTAGTTAAAATACACCTTACAGTGTCACCCGAACATCAGGAGGCTTTTGAATCTCTTATCAGTAAAGTAAAACCTGAATATGAAAAACTTTATAAAGTAAAATTTGACATTAGCTTCTCAGTTCAGAAACCTTTAACAGACACAATAGCAGTTGATTTAAATAACGAACCTTTTCGTGAAAGTGACGGATCAATACATTTCAGGCCGGGCGGCCACGGTGCCCTGCTTGAAAATCTGAATGACCTCAATAGCGATATTATTTTCATTAAAAACATTGATAATGTAGTTCCTGATCGTCTTAAACCGGAAACCATCACCTATAAAAAAGCACTTGCAGGGTTTTTGCTTGAATACAGGGATAAGATATTTTCTTATTTACAAAAACTTGAAGGAACTAAAAAACCTGATGAAGCGATAATCAATGAAATCATTACATTTATGAAAGATTCGCTTTGCATGAAGATTAATGAAAAACAATTAAAGAATTCAGGTAATATAAGGGACTTTCTCATTAGCAAACTTAATCGTCCAATCAGGGTATGCGGTATGGTTAAGAATGAAGGAGAACCGGGCGGGGGTCCTTTCTGGGCTGTGAATCCCGATGGTTCCGTTTCGCTGCAGATTGTTGAAACATCACAGGTCGATCATCATGACCCCGAACAGGAAGCAATTCTAAACAGTTCAACGCACTTTAATCCTGTTGACCTTGTCTGTGCTGTTAAAAATTTTAAAGGAGAAAAATTCAATTTAATGAAATACCGCGATCCAAATACCGGTTTCATCAGCAAAAAGTCAAAAAATGGCAAACCTCTAAAAGCCATGGAACTTCCGGGATTATGGAACGGGTCGATGTCAGACTGGATAACTATGTTCGTTGAAGTTCCTGTCACTACTTTTACGCCGGTAAAGACATTTAGCGATCTTTTAAGACCACAACATCTGCCCTGATGAGTCATTGATTTATTGTTGATTATAATAAAATAATCCCAAATCCGGCAACTGAAAAAATTCAATTGCCAAATCGACTAACAAAATCCGATTATTCTGAAATTTCTGAATGTTTTGAATTTATATTTCAGGGAAACAATATGTTTAAATATACTATCAGGGTTTTTAGGAACTAATCCCTTATAAACAATAAAACCACTATCGTTCTTTAAAAATTTTTTACTTTTAGCCGGTATACTTTTGAGGAAATTTACTGGTTTACTTTTTTGATATTTAACAGCATCCGTACCCTACTCAAAGAAAAACAGGTAAACCGTATGTCGGTTATAGGCCGGATGATCTTTC
>CAZBCB010000195.1:0-6186 GCA_964489905.1 uncultured Bacteroidales bacterium | reverse complement strand
TCTGTTATAATGATGCATCCCGAATTGCCAGAGAAGCTAAAATTTCCAACTCAAAAGAATATATAACATGGAAAGGGAGGCCGGCAAATTTGCCTTCAAGGCCTGAGTATTATTATAAAGAATGGAAAGGATGGAAAGAATTCCTTGGTAGTGCTTATAAAGTACCCAGTTCACGTCATTACACAAAATTAACCGAATCAGATGTTCGTATTATCAAACATCAGCTTGCGATGGGTATCCCCGGAGCCGTTCTTGCCAGAACATTCAAAGTATCCGAAATGCAGATCAGCCGTATTAAAAGAGGAGAAAACTGGACTGACATATAATAAGTTTTACAGGCAAAAATTATCCCGAATTGGTTTTGTTTTCTATCTTTAACTTTTATTTTAATAACCTAATTAAAATCTGAACGGATGAAGAACCGTACCTGTTATTATTCAGTATTAATTGCAGCTATTGCTTTTATTATTTTATCCTGCACAACAAAAAAGAGTGAGTTTTCAGCATCAGAGAAAAAAATAAATGAAAAGATTGACTCGCTTTTGAAACTGATGAACCTTGAAGAAAAAATCGGACAGATGACCCAGGTGAATCCTGACTACAGTAATCCCGATCAATTAATTGAAATGATAAGAAAAGGTAAGATAGGATCAGTGCTCAATGCGGGGGATATTGATTTTCGGAATCGACTTCAGGAAGTTGCTATAAAAGAGTCGAGATTGGGAATCCCATTGATTTTCGGCAGAGATGTAATACATGGTTACCGCACCGTGTTTCCAATTCCTCTGGCACAGTCATGCAGCTGGAATCCGGAATTAGTGAAGAAAGCTGCACAAATAGCAGCATTTGAAGCATCATCAGACGGTATCCACTGGACATTTTCGCCCATGCTTGACATAGCGCGTGATCCGCGCTGGGGAAGAATTGCAGAGTCAAACGGCGAAGATCCCTATCTGGGCAGTCAAATGGCCATTGCTATGGTAAGCGGCTATCAGGGTGATAAATTAAATAATCCCCATACTGTGGCTGCGTGTGCAAAACATTATGTAGGTTATGGCGCTGCCGAAGGAGGAAGAGATTATAATACCACCCTGATCCCCGAAACGGAACTGCGTAATATTTACCTTCCGCCCTTTAAAGCCGCCGTGGAGTCAGGAGTTGCCACTGTTATGAGTGCTTTTAACGATTTGAATGGCATTCCTGCCTCGGCCAACGAATTTACTATAAGGCAAGTTTTACGATCAGAATGGGCCTTTGACGGATTTGTAGTGAGTGACTGGACTTCAATATCAGAATTGATTAATCATGGTTATGCCACGGATGAAAAAGATGCTGCACTGAAGGCTATCCGGGCAGGCATTGATATGGAAATGGTTTCAACATGCTATCAGGATCATCTGAAAGAACTGATCGAAAAAGGCAGCATTCATGAAGAACTCATCAATGAAGCCGTTCGGAATATTCTTCGGATTAAATTAAGAAAGGGCTTGTTTGACAACCCTTACACCGGAAAACCAGAACAATCTGTTTTTCTGATGCCCGAACATCTCGAAACAGCAAAAGAATTAGCAATTCAAAGTGCTGTATTACTTAAAAATGAAAACAATACGCTTCCTTTATCTGAAAATATCCGAAAAGTGGCTGTTATAGGTCCGCTTGCCGATGCCCCTATTGATCAGCTTGGCATGTGGACTCCTGATGGTCGCCCTGAAGAAGCTGTAACACCACTGACTGCTATCCGCCAGATGCTCGGAAATAACAGGGTTATATATGCAGCCGGCCTCGAAAAAAGCAGGTCAACCGATAAAAGTCGTTTTAATGATGCTGTACATGCTGCCCGGCAATCTGATGCCTGCCTTGTTTTTATTGGTGAAGAACAAATTCTATCCGGCGAAGCACACAGCAGAGCATTTCTTAACCTTCCGGGTGCACAGGAAGAACTTGTAGCGGCCATCGCACAAACCGGCAAGCCGTTAATCCTTGTGATCATGGCTGGCAGACCATTGATTTTTAATAAGATAGAAAGTAAAGCTCATGCGATCTTCTATGCATGGCACGGAGGCACAATGGCTGGCCCGGCAATTGCTGAACTTTTATTTGGCCGGGCAATACCTTCGGGCAAGCTAACCGTTTCATTTCCGAGAGCTGAAGGCCAGATACCGGTCTATTACAACCACCGGAATACCGGCCGCCCGCCAAGCAAAGAAAATTTAGGAATCCCGGCAGGCACACCTTTAGACCCTGTCAATTTCAGCTCTAACTATCTCGATCTCGACTTTACGCCAGCATATCCTTTTGGATACGGATTATCTTATACCCGTTTTGAACATACTCCAATTAAATTATCTGATGATACAATAACAGTAAACGATACCCTTATTGTTAAAACTACTGTTAAAAACACAGGTAAATATGCGGGAGTCGAAATTATTCAGCTATATCTTCGTGATATGGTAGGTAGTATTACACGCCCTGTTAAAGAATTAAAGGCTTTCAGGCGTGTTTTTCTCGAACCCGGGCAGTCAAAAGAAGTGGTATTTAAACTTACACAGGATGACCTGGCCTTTTACGGAGAAAACATGACTTTTGCTGCAGAAGCCGGAAAGTTTATGATATGGACAGGAAAATCATCCGACAATAATGAATTATCGGGTGCAGTATTTTACCTTACTAAATAAAATATTATTCTTTTATGCCGGTAAAAAGCAGCCATAAATTAAGCTACAGCTTATTTATTTTGCTTTTTTTTATTGTTGTTTCACTCGCTGCCTGCAAAGTAAAAAGATATAAATACGCTTTTCTTGACCCCACTTTGAAGACGGAAACAAGAGTAAATGATCTGATATCCCGGCTTACAATTGATGAAAAGATCAGCCAGCTTTCCTATAATTCACCAGCCATCGACAGGCTGGGCATACCAAAATATAACTGGTGGAATGAATGTTTACACGGAGTGGCCCGTGCAGGCAAAGCCACAGTATTTCCTCAACCAATAGGTCTTGCCGCCACATGGGATGATGAATTAATTTACAGGGTTGCCGTTGCTATTTCCGATGAAGCCAGAGCCAAACACCATCAGTTTCTGCGACAAGGAAAACGCAACCTTTATCAGGGATTAACATTCTGGTGCCCTAACATCAATATCTTCCGAGATCCCCGTTGGGGCCGGGGAATGGAAACGTACGGAGAAGACCCTTTTCTGACCGGTAAAATGGCAGTGAGTTTCATTCAGGGTCTTCAGGGCAGTGACCCGAAATATTTAAAAGTAATAGCAACCGCAAAACATTACGTTGTTCACAGCGGCCCCGAGCCATTGAGACATACGTTTAATACACAGGTCTCTGAAAGTGATTTCCGAAATACTTATCTGCCTGCCTTTAAAATGGCAATTGAGAATGCTGATGTGCAATCGGTAATGTGTGCATACAATCGTGTTAACAATGATGCATGCTGCGGAAGCAAACTGTTACTCAATGATATACTACGCAATGAACTAGGATTTAATGGTTATGTTGTTTCTGACTGCGGCGCTATTGCTGATATTCTGAATGGCCATAAGCTTGTAAACAACGAACCCGAAGCTGCTGCTCTTGCATTAAAATCGGGTACTGACCTGAACTGCGGAGAAATGTATCCTTTTTTGAAAGAAGCATTGAAAACAGGGTTGGTTAAAGAAGAGGACATTAACAGGGCTCTGTCAAGATTATTTACCGCACGGTTTAAGCTGGGCATGTTTGACCCGCAGGAAAATATACCTTACTCACAAATACCTTATGATATTGTTGAATGTAATAACCATCGCAGACTGGCTCTTGAAGCTGCCCGCAAATCTATTGTATTACTGAAAAATGAAAATGAACTGCTCCCGCTGGGAAGAAATCTCAAACGCATTGCTGTTATTGGTCCTAATGCAGACGATATCGACGTATTAAATGGCAATTACTATGGTTATGCTTCACAAATTATCACTCCGTTGCAAGGTATCATAAACAAAACGGCAAATATTACTGAAATTATTTATGCGCGTGGTTGCGATTTGGCTCCTAACACGCCTGCATTTGATATAGTAACTGATACCGTTTTTTTTCAGGATGAAAACTGCACTTTACCTGGTTTGACAACAGAATATTTCAGCAATATTGAGTTAAAAGGAGATCCTGTTGCCATACGCATCGAAAAAAATATAAATGTTTGCTGGTGGGAGGATTCTCCCCTGCCCGCTTTAGAAGATGACAACTTTTCAGTCCGCTGGTCGGGTTATCTTAAAGCTCCGCGAACTGGTGAATACATCCTTGGTGGTGAAGGGTTTAATTATTTCAGTATTTATCTTGAAGATTCCTTGTTGGTAAGCTTCAGACATCTCCACCACGAAAAGAAAGTATATCAAAAGGTATGGTTTGATGCAGGCAAATCATATAAACTGAAAATTGAATTTGCCAATTTTCTTAACGATGCTTTTATGAAGCTTATCTGGTCGCCACCCCGAAAAAATCTTGAGCAGGAAGCCATAAATGCAGTTAAAAGATCTGATATCGCCATAATGTTTATGGGACTTTCTCCCCGCCTTGAAGGTGAAGAAATGTCTGTTATTGTACCGGGATTCTCCGATGGTGATCGTACAATCCTTGATTTACCTGAAATGCAGGAAAATCTTCTTAAAAGAATTGCAGCACTTGGTAAACCGGTAATTCTGGTTTTATTAAATGGCAGTGCACTATCTGTTAACTGGGCTAATGAACATATTCCGGCTATTATTGAAGCATGGTATCCGGGGCAACTCGGTGGTGAAGCTATAGCTGATGTGCTGTTTGGCGATTACAATCCGGCTGGACGGTTGCCGGTTACTTTTTATAAATCGGTGAGCCAGCTTCCGCCTTTTGAAGATTATTCAATGGAAGGAAGAACGTATCGGTTTTTTAAAGGAGATGTCTTATATCCTTTTGGTTATGGTCTGAGTTACAGCCAATTCAAATATGGCGAAATAAATACAAACAAAACACAATTATTGGCTGGTGATACTCTGCTCATAAAAATATCAGTTACAAATACCGGCAAATTTGATGGCGAAGAAGTTGTTCAATTGTATATAACACCGCCAGCCATCGGTATGGTTAATCCGATTAAAGAACTGAAGGGGTTTCAACGTGTATTTATACCGTCAGGAACAACAAAGGAAATAAGTTTCTCAATAACTGAAAAAGATTTAAAATCCTATAATGAAATTAAAGGGGAATATACCGTTGAAGCCGGTGAATATATTATTGGCATCGGAGGTTCTTCAGAAATCAGTTCAAGTGCAAAATTTACCTGTTTATATTGAAAACCCCTTTTAACCCGGATTAATCAATTATACCTCCTCAAGAACACAACTACCTTTACCTTCTTGTGAACTCCATTTCCACTCATCGATTAACCTGATTTTATTTTCCGGTAATTTGATTATTTTAGCTTCCGAAGTGCCTTTCTTACTCAATCCTACCATATTTTCCTGTTTATAATAAAAAGTAACCCTATCGTTTTCAATTACCCCAAACATTTCTCCATATTTTACATTTCCGCCGGTATATTCGGCATATAAAATTCCGTTTTGCTGGTAGAAGTGAAAAATGGTGTCACGATTAACTTCAGCATCCTGCCCTTCATTCTTTATCACAGTGAATTTTTTATCGTTGAAAACAAGAGTTTTATCATAATCAGTATGAATAAGCGATTTAGCCATCCGCTGAAAATAAAGAATTTCATTATTCTTAACTTCAGTCTTTCCGATTTTAAACATCTTATACCCTAATTTGTCATAAAATTTTTTGGCAAATAGTGAAGAATGAAGCTCAGTAATTTTATATCCCCCGTTTTTAGCTTTTTTTTCCAAGGAATTCATAATAATTCTTCCATACCCCTTACCCTGGTATTGCGGTAATACAAAAACTCTTTTAATTTCAGTGTCAATTAGTGTCCCGGTAGCCACTATTTTATCGCCATCTTTTAATATTATTGTATTGTTACCCTCACTGATAATAGCTTCCTTATTATGATATGAAATAAAAAAATCAATAGCTTCCCGTGGATAGTATTCAAAATAACATTTTTCAACAGTATTTACAATAAGTGAATATACTTCATCCAGATTATGATCAGTAAATTGCTCAACTTTATAATGCATAAACATAAATTATTTTTTTTTCTCAA
>CAZBCB010000194.1:0-6227 GCA_964489905.1 uncultured Bacteroidales bacterium | reverse complement strand
ATTTTCAGGAATATCAGGAGCCGTGAATAATCCCTTCAATGTCATTAATCCTGATTCAAAGTCTTTCATTGATTTTAATAATTCAAATTTCCTGCTTACCCGTGATGCTGTCAGCCTTATAGATAAAGGCAAAAATGTAGGGCTGACGTATGATTTTGATGGCAACGCAATATTAACCCTGCCCGACATTGGTGCATACGAATACAAACCCGATACACAATCGCAGATTCCCGCTCCTGCACCTGATACAAATGTAATTTCAAATCACCCACCTGTTATTAACAACCAGGAGCTTATACTTTATCAGGAAAAGATACTTAACGAACAATATGCCCTTGGTAATATCAAAGCTTATGATAATGATAGAGAACAATCCCTTACCTTTGAAATAATTGCTGGAAATGATCAGAAAATTTTTTCTCTGAACACCATTTCAGGAGAATTGTTGGTAAACAATCCCAAACTGATTGATTTCTCAGAGAATACATCAGTAGAACTTACTATTCAGGTTACTGATAATGCAAATCCTCCACTTTCAGCCTCTGCAATAATTAAAATTATAGTAGTACCTGCCTCACTGGTATATTACATCGATCCATCAAACAATAAGGACATTGTACGCGACGGCTCTGTTCTACATCCCTATGCTTCATGGAATGAAGTAAAATGGATACAGGGAGCTTCATATCTTCAGAAAAGAAACACCGTGGCAGTTGAAGACAACATCAATATTTTGGCGAGCCAGGTTACTTTAGGCACATATGGGACTGGTGAAATACCTCAGATCATAAGCAATACAGAAAACTATTTGATCAGACTCTTTAACAAATCTAAAGTATTAATAAAAGACCTGAATATTAAAGCTGACAATGCTCTCAGTTGTATATATATATTCGGAGAAAATTCAGACAGTAACATTGTTGAAAATTGTATCATCGAAGGGGCAGAGAATGGAATAAGAGCAATCGACGGAAATTTACTGATATCAAGGTACAATACTTTTCTGAATACTTCTGATGCCATTTTTTCATATGCTCAGGTAAATGAAATATACTACAATATTTTCAGAAGTAATGTAACAGCAATTCATATTAATAGTTATTTATCAGAATTAAATGCATACAACAATGTATTTTTTGATAACCAGTACGGAATTTCAAATTCTTATTCGAACATCACCCTTTACAACAATATTTTTTACCTTTCTGGTTCGGGAAATGTTGCTATTAACAACCAATTTGATAATCTTATATCAGACAATAACATCTTTTACCCCGAACAAACAGGTTTTATCAAAATCGGTGAAAAAACATTTTCATCTTTATCGGAATACTCAAAGACCACCGGGATGGATATAAATTCATATACTGTTGACCCTTTGTTCATTGATCCATATAATAATAACTTCCAGGTACAAAAGATTTCTCCTGCTATTGATGCCGGCAGGTTTCTGGGAATACTCAGAGATATCAGAGGCACTAGCATCCCGGTTGGTGGTGCTCCTGACATTGGCTCTTATGAACAGGAAAAATCAACACATTCATTACTAGAAAATATACTGTCTTCTGAAAATGAATTATCACTTAAAGTATTTCCTAATCCTTCTAATGGTTTAATTAATATAGAAAACAACGATAATAAAGCTTTAACAGACAGTCATATCAGAATAACTGATCTTACGGGTAAAACAGTATATTCAATTATTACAGATATATTAAATTTTGAATTAAATACTTTGAATTTGTCACATCTTCCGCAAGGCATATATATGCTTTTCATCGAAGACGCCACCAGAACCTTCTGTAAAAAAATTATGCTTCAGTAGGCAATGACTTCTTTTTCTATTTATGTGAATGAATATGCTTGAAAAGCAATCTGCATTCATATTCAATGGTTTTGAATAATGAGTTATACCTAAGTAATATAAATTAGCCAAAGTATGATGAATTTAAAAATCCATCCAGGCTGATAAAAATGGCAAGGGGCAATGCAGATTTTATAAAACTTATTTGCAAAGAAACTATTTGTAGAAGAAATTATTCATCATTGGTGTAATAAACTGATCTAATGACTGAACTGGTTTATTTAAGCCTAAATTTTTTGCCTATTTTCATTCGTCAGATAATTTGTTATTGATATTACCTGAGTTTGAGGCAGGCAGCATTTATTTTATTTTGTAAATTCTTTATCCAAATACTGATTAACATATCCTTCCAATACATTATCTTCAATACGAGTGCTCTGGCATATACTGAAATAACCTTCATTCTGCGGATTAAAAATTATCTTAAACAGCTCTTCATTAATTTCTGCGGTGTTTTTCCAAATAGAAGGGCCCCAGATTTTATTTGTCGGATCGTAACGATGTGTTAGTTTTTTATATTCAACAAACAACCAATAGAGTTTATATTCAGTCCATTCCCTTTTAAACTTGTATGTATTTGTCCACCACCAGTTCATTAATACTCGGGTAAATGATTTCTTATATAAATTTTCAATATAATTAATAAGATCAATTGCAACCTCAGTGATAAAAATGTTTGTGGACGAACTCATCCCTTCGGTTGTTCCGGGATCTGGTATTTTCAGTACTTTTTGCGAAGCCTTCCACCATTCGTTGTGCCATGATTTTGGTTCAATATTTATTCCGGCTTTTCCATTTATTACCAAATTATTAACTCCTACAGGTTTAATGCATAGCACATCAGCATCAAGACATAGGTAAAAGTCTGTTTTTATTAAGGTTGAAATATACAATTTCACAATCTGTTGCCTGAGCCACCCTTTTCGCCTTTTAAACACATAGTAATCCTTTGGTGGAATTAAATCCTCCTCGGTCATTACTTCAACAGGAAATTTTAGTTTTAATTCCTGTATAAGTTTTAACATTGTATTCTTATCAGGAAATGTAACAAAAACCTTACCTATATCTTCAGGAACAAAGAATTTGTCAAGCGACTTAAATAAAAACCGGGACCTTGTATAATCCCATGGAGCTATGGGTATTATAAAAGAAATTTTATTCATTATAAACAGGTATCTAAATTAATATAAAGAACCAACCAAATCAGATTATACTTTTTTATGTAATTTCAGATGCTTGTATTCCTCAAGTACTTTCCGGAAAACAGGATTCTTCCTGTAACCTTTCTGATACTTATCGGCACTCGTAATATCATAATCAGTATTCCCTTCAATCAATACAGGCCCGTCTTTAGTGATTGCCACATCCCAACCTATGAGCCTGAAAAAAGGTAAATAACTGGCAGCCCTTAATACCAGTTGCTTGGCCTGATTAAAGCAGGGTATGGTATATCCTTTAAAAACCAAACCGGTAAGAGGATGCTGCGTATAATAATAAGCACCACCTGATACGCTCATAGATGTAGATGCTTCTTCGTATAATTGACCGGTCTCTTTGTCAATACCTATACCACATCCGCCTGATGAAATGTTATCTACATAACTGTCTCCCCTTCCCATTCTCATATTGGTTGAAATTATTTCAGGTTTGCCGTTCTTTGGCCAAAAAGTATCTATTCTGAGTGTATTTATGGAATTGGGATTAATTTTGTCCATGTCTGGATGTTGTATGAGCTTTTCCTCAAAAATAAAATCAAGCTTACGGCTTAATTCAAAGAGTTCGCTGATTTTCTGATTATTATCGATATATTCTTTATTAAGTTTAAAAATATTTTTCCCTCCATACGAATCTCTGGCACATTTCATAAATATGGTTTCCGAATCAGATGCATGCATCAGTTTAATTAATAACTGGTTAAATTCCTCTGCGGTATGAACAAAAATCTGTTCATTATTGAAATAATACATATTCCCGTTTTGAAAAGCGAGCAGCCTGGGTAAGGGAAACTGCAGAAATTCAAAATATAAATGAAAAATAAGTTTGTTATCAAGATAGTATTCTAAACTTAAATCATTAAAGTATGAATTAAGTGAATATAATATTTTATTGTTTACATAATTAAATATGTTACTGCTTCCCCTTTTATACAATCCTCTTGAGAAATAATGGACAGGGAATACTTTGTCTTTGATCATCAGTAAAAAAATTTCGTATAACATGGTAAAAAGGGATTTTCTTGAAGGATCACGAAGTATCACACAATAAAAGTTGCGAATGTATTTTTTTAGTTTCATATTACAGGATTATTATTTAAACACCTGCCTGTAAAAATCGATCAGTTTGACAATTTCATGTTCCCATGATAATTCATTGACTACTCTGTTATAACCAAACTCGCCCATTTTTGTTCGCAACATTTCATCATTTAATAAAATTTGTATTTTATTTGCAAAATCCTGAATATTATTATTTTCTGCATAGAGTGAAGCTTCCTGAGCTGAATAACGGCCTTCTTTGAGGTTAAATTGGACAATGGGTTTTTTCAGTGCCATATACTCCATGATTTTATTCATGGTTGACAGATTATTCATTTCAGTAGGTTTGTCGGGATTAACACAGATATCTGCAGTATTCAGTATATCAATCAAAAAATCATCAGGCACCCTACCGTAAAAATCAACAAATTCATTAATCCCTAAATTATCAGAAAGAGCCTTGATTTTATCCAGATCGGTACCCCCTCCGATAATTGCAAACTGAATATCATCTCTTTTGCTCGTTAATAATGAAATAACCTGTAATAACAGATCGAGTCCTTCCTGTTCGCCAATAACTCCAACATAACCTATCAGATATTTTCTTCCTTTTTTATACTTTTGATTTCCTGGTGTTATTTTCATCCGGTTCAGATCGGGTCCGCTTCGGACTACTGCCACTTTTTGCGGATTCATTTTCCCACGTTTAATTGCAATGTCCCTGTATGACTCATTGGTAGCTATGCTGAAGTCAGCAGTAAGAAATGTTAACCTTTCAAAAAGAAGTAATACTTTATAAAATAAGTTTTTCTTCCCAAACTTGGCAAAATAAAGTTCGGGATTAATATCATGGTGATCAAATACATATTTTACGCCAAATAGCTTGAATAATAATGCCGGTATAAAAATAAGATCGGGAGGATTGCATCCGTGTATAACATGAAATTTTTTTCTGAAATAAATTCTGAAGCTCAAGATAATTTCCCAAAAAACCGCAGCCGAATACTCCATAAAATAACCAATAGCACCACGGGCCTCAAGAGGCAGGGGATGCCGATATATTTCTATTCCATTTATCACTTCAAAACCTAAGGAATATCCTTTCATTTTCGGACAAATAACAGTAACTTCAGCACCGTTTTCCTTCAATGCATTTGCTTCCTGCCAAACCCTCCGATCAAAAGGTACCGGGAGGTTTTCTACAATAATTAAAATATGTTTTCCCTTCAGCATAGAATCTACATAATAATCTGTTCAATTAGCAGAAATTGCATAATTAAATACCTCAAGAAAGCCAGAAAACATTTTGCTGATATGTCCCTCAGTTTGGACAACATCCCGGGCTTTTTTTGAAAACTGTTCATATAATTCAGGATTACTTAGAAGATGGATTATTTTTTCTTCCATTTCCTTCTCATTATCAGTTATATAGCCGTTCTCTCCGTTTTTTAAGTAAAATATTTCAGGTGAATTCAGCCCTTTAGTACTTTTTAGTGTTATAAGCGGTTTACCCCAGAAAAAAGCTTCAATAATAGCCAGGCCTACGTTTCCCGGAATGCATACAATATCAGCTCCACAATATATTTTTGATATTTCTGTTTTATCATATTTTATTTCTCCAAGATAATAGTAGTTAGGCTGGGTATTAATTATTTCAAGCATTTCGGACGTAATGCCTTTTCCGGCAATTACAACCGCAATTTCAGGAGTATTCCTGAAACAACGCAGGAGTACATCAACCCTTTTTGCAGGAATAATCCTGCCAACATATAAAACAATATATTTTTCCTTGACTTTGTATACATCTCTTAAAATATTACCCTGAAATTGCATGCCTTCATAATCGGTCATGTTTATTGTGTTATTTGCAACAAAAGTTTTGGCATGATATCTGGGCTTTATAAAGACATACTCATTAGGAGAATATAACAATATTGCATTGACTAATCTATGGATATGCCGGTATAAAGAGTTCTTAAATATATTGGAAGGGTCTACAACGTCAATACCAAAATTCCAATATACTACCGGTATTTTTTTTATTCGGCAATAATATATTAGCGGAAATATTATTAAATCTTTCAAATGGAGAAATAGAATAATGCAAT
>CAZBCB010000193.1:0-6236 GCA_964489905.1 uncultured Bacteroidales bacterium | reverse complement strand
ACAAGGTGATGAAGCAAATAAGGAAGAATTTTATTTCAAAAAGCTTTAAACTTAAAAGACTGAACTTTTGAACAACGATAAACTGTCAATATAAAAAAATATAAACAAACAATTATGACAAGCATTCTTGAATTTATTTACACATACAGGCAGGAGATTTTCCTGATTATTTTGTCAATTTTTCTGGGTATTGAAGTCATATCAAATGTTCCTGCCATCCTGCATACACCTTTGATGTCAGGTGCAAATGCCATACATGGAGTGGTTATTATTGGGGCAATAATTGTTATGGGCCATGCCGAAGGAATTACAGCCATTGTCCTTGGTTTTCTTGCTGTGTTTCTCGGAACACTTAATGTTGTTGGAGGTTTTGTTGTTACTGACCGTATGCTTGATATGTTTAAAAAGAAACCTGCTGCAAAAAAATAATTAAATTGTTTATTATCATTTCAATAAAATAAATTTTATGAATTTCGTTGGCACATACATACTTGAAATCAGCTATATCGTTGCTTCAGTATTATTTATTTTTGGCCTTAAAATGCTTAGCCACCCTGTTACCGCACGGAGAGGTAATTTGCTTGCAGCCTTTGGAATGACTTTTGCAATTGTTGCAACCATACTATGGCACAGACACAATAATGAGCGCATTCATAACATTGGATATATTCTGACCGCAATTATGGCAGGGCTTGTCGTTGGATGGCTAATAGCTGTCAAAGTAAAGATGACGGCCATGCCTCAGCTCGTTTCTTTTTTCAACGGAATGGGAGGTGCCTGTGCGGCGTTGATCTCGCTGATGGAATTTCCGAGGCTTGGCGGTGAGACCCATCTTGCCAATATGTTCAATGGTGAAGTACTTGCTATAATTCTCGGAATGATAATAGGCAGTGTATCATTTGCGGGTAGTATGATTGCTTATGGCAAGCTTGACGAAAAAATCCTTTCATGGAAATCTCCTCTTTTTCGCTATTTAAATATCAGCATTCTTCTACTCATTATCGCTCTTGCCATTTATATTATGTCAAGGGGTATTGTAAATCCGCAAGATATAGTAGGATGGATTTATCTGCTGTTGGCATTGTCTCTGATTTATGGAGTATTTTTTGTTATGCCCATCGGTGGTGCCGACATGCCAGTTGTCATTTCATTACTTAATTCATTTACAGGTGTGGCTGCAGCAATGGGAGGTTTTTTATACAACAATCAGGCTATGCTTACCGGGGGAATTCTGGTTGGTTCGGCTGGTACCATCCTGACTATTCTTATGTGTAAAGCCATGAACCGTTCCCTTGGCAACGTAATTCTCGGTGCTTTTGGTGGTGCTTCAGGAGCAGCTTCCCAAGGTGTTACGGGCAGCATTAAGGAAATATCCCTCAGTGATGCAGCCGTATTACTTAATTATAGTCAAAAAGTGGTCATTATTCCCGGTTATGGACTTGCTGTGGCTCAGGCACAGCATATATGCAGTGAACTTGATAAACTTCTGACAGAAAGAGGAGTGGATGTAAGATTTGCCATTCATCCGGTGGCTGGTCGCATGCCCGGGCACATGAATGTACTTATGGCCGAAGCTGATGTCCCATACGACAAGCTGGTTGAAATGGATGATATTAACCCCGACATGCCAAATGCTGATGTTGCCGTTATCATTGGTGCTAACGATGTTGTCAATCCTGCAGCACTTGAAGATCCCTCAAGCCCTATTTATGGCATGCCTATCATAAAAGCACATGAAGCAAAAAATATTATTGTAATGAAACGTGGAATGGGCAAAGGTTATGCAGCTATTGAGAACAATCTGTTCTATAATGATAAAACCAGGATGCTGTTCGGGAATGCTAAGGATACCTTGCAAAAACTGGTTGGAGAAATTAAGAATTTGTAAAAGCTTCTTCATCAAATATTTTAATATAGATAAGGAATTATCCGATATTTTACTTTTTCTGTATAAATCTTCCATAAATCGCCATATTTGGAACTGCAACGTTTATCGTCATCCATCTGGCGTGGTATCAATAGTAAAAAATAATATAAAGGATAAAGCCAGACCCATATAATTCCGGGATATCCCACACTTAATGCAATTCCTGTAGCCATTAATATTTCTCCCATATAATTAATATGCCTGCTGATACCCCAGAAGCCATTAACGAGCAATGCTTTATTTCCGTCGGAAATGGTTTCCGGCTTAATGCCGAGAAACTTTTTGTCTGGTTTTGTCTTAAAAAAATACTTTTGCATGTTTGCTCCTCTGGCCAGAATCCATCCGGAAAAAAAAATAAGTGCATAACAGAAAAGCAACCATACCGGCGTGTGCGGAGATGGTAAATCAACAGCTACCCACAGGGCTATCAGATAAAAATATGGATAAAAGGTAAGGCAGCCCCATCCTAACTTAAAACCAACACGTTCAGCAAAAAAATCATAGGTATAAAGATGCACCCTTTCAAAAATTAAATAATCCCATACAAACCATGTCAGCATGAACCCGCATAATAATATTCCCGGGTTAAAATTTCCGGATTTCAGGTAATGATGTGCTACAAAACTCAGTACATTTAACTGAAGCATTACTGCTCCAATCAGGTATAACCAGACTTTGGCATCAATCCTGCCATTTTGTAATTGCGGATTTTCAAGCCTGCCAAAATACATTTCAGCCAGCCATGATTTGCCGGTTGAGGGAAATGGTATAACAATCAACACTGAAAACAGGATTCCAAAGACAGCTGCTCCTGTCAGACTATACCACCTGACTGTGTAAAGCCAGTCGTATGGAACCCAATTAAGAAAACCAAGAAAAAACCATAGAATTGTACAGGAAATTAATACAAGTATGCCGTTTAAACGATATCTGAGCAATTCTCCGGTTTTGGAATGCCTGACATATCCTGTTATCCACCTGCCAGGAAGAACATAATACAAAAAAGTAATTATGACATAAATTATCCACGGAGTAAAGAAAGCAATGTATCTATTTATCATATTAAATTTTTTGTTTGTTTTTCCATAATTGTAACAGCAAATTTACGAGGTAATAACCGTCCCATAAATAAACGGGCTATTTTGTTTGTATATCCGGGAATTATTAAAGGACCTTTTCCCAAAGCATCTAAAGTTTTTATGGCAACCTGTTTTGCATCCAATGTGCCGGGAGCATCTTTTGACTGTTGCGCATTCTTATATCCCGGTGTTCTGATGGCTCCAGGGCATGAGGCAATGACATCAATTCCATGCTGTTCCAGTTCTTTCCAGAGGGCTTCCGCAAGAATTGCATTAAATGCTTTTGACGCTGAATAGGCTGCAAGTCTCGGAGTGCCCTGAATCCCTGCAAGTGATGACATTAATATAATACCCCCTTTCCTTTTTTCAATCATCCTATCGGCAACCAGCCTTGACAGAATTAATGGTGTTTTTATATTAACATTGACGGTTCTTTCCAGGTTTTCTTCTGTTATATTTGTAAAATAACCAATTGGAGCGTATGCCGCATTATAAACCAACAAACCGATATCCAGATTCAACTGCCTGAAAAGCTGTTTAACCTTTTGTGCATCGGCTAAATCGATAGAATAATATTCTGTTTTAATCTGATAGCAATTTACCAGATTCTTTGACAAGTCTTCCAGTTTTTCAAAACGCCTTGCCAATAAAACCAGATTTAACCCTCTTTTTGCCAATTCTTCAGCAAAGGCTGCCCCTAATCCTTCAGAAGCTCCTGCCACTATAGCCCATGAACCATATTTTGACAGGAAATCATGCATAGGTAAAAAAATAATGACAATCCTTCATATAATATCACTAAATAATATTTATACAACTTGCTGATTATAGCTCTAAATCAATTATTCAGGAAACATTAGATTATAAATCACTTCATCATTTCCTTTTCAAAAATACTTTGCTGTGTACCAATCTCCATAAAGTGTTTTTTGTAGTCAAAGTGCACCTGATAGGTTATGTTGTTGTCTTTGTCTCTTTCTTCATAGGTATTAAGGAAACCCGGCATTAAATACTGATAAATTTTTGAAGCTATAAGATTACCGTTTACATCAATAGTTTTTATCTCCAGGAGCTGATTTGCATCATCATATCTTCTTAATTCTTTTAACTGTTGTTCCCTGCCTTTCTGAAAAGTCCTTCTGATCTCAATTTCAGATATCAACCCTTTTTCATTGTATGAGTATATTTTGCTTTCATTTACAAAATCCTCAGGCAATATTGGTTTTTTTACCGTCTGTTCCTTAATCAGCTTGCCGTTTGTATCATATTTGAATTTGGTTTGTGTAACCTTTTTGTTTTTTGAAAATATTGTCACTGAAGACAAAGAATTATCACTATCATACTTAAAATCATGTTTTTCATTAATAACGGGTTTTTCTTTACCGGGGCCAAGGATAATTTTCTGTATCAGGTTGCCCGAGGGATCATAATCATATTTAATAATTTTTATCAGTGAATCATTGTGGTTAAAAGTTTCTTCTGTGAATATCTTTCCGTTTTTATAAAAATAAAATGTATAAGATTTAATCTGAAAGGTGCTATCATCATAATTTATTTCTCTGAAAAGCTGGCCATCGTTAGTGTAAAATTGCTGGTTTGAGACATGCATCCCGCGTGTATATTTGCCGTCAACAATATGATGTTTGGTAGTAATATGTATTTTCACTGTATCAGCACCGAACAATTGACTGTCAAATAGAAAGAAAGCTAAGGCAATAAAAACTGACTTTTGTATTATCATATTATTGTGGTATTAAAAAAAGAATTAAATATTATTGTGATGACTGACCTTTACAATGTATCTGATAAAGCTCTTTTGCTGTATTATAACCCAAAGTGATAGCTATGTTCAGGTCTTCACATGCTGATTGCATTTGTTGAGTATTAATTTTTGAAATAGCTCTTGTATAATATGCTTCAGCATAGTTTTTTTTATAAAAAATAGCTTTGTTATAATCGGAAATTGCATCGTTGTGCATATTCAGGTTGCCTTTTGACACGCCGCGGTTAAAATAAGCTTCGGCAAATGAAGGGCTAATACTTATTGCCTTGTCGTAATACTCAATCGATTCTTTGAATGCACCTTTCATTGAACTGATTACACCAAGCGTAAAATATGCTTCGGCATTAGCGGGTGTGATTTTAATCAGTTCCATAATATCACGCCGGGCCTCATCAGGCTTGCGGAATTGCAAATAAATGAGAGCTCTGTTATAAAAACTTTTTTCAGGCTGGAATTTTTTTTCAATAGCTACTGAAAGATCTTTTACTGCTGATGTAAAATCGCCTTTTTTGGCAAAACTCACTCCTCTGTTATAAATTGCTTCAATATTTCCGGGATTTATTTCAAGGGTTTTATTAAAATCATTAATGGCACCGTCAAGGTCATCCAGGTTAAGTTTCAGATACCCACGGCTAAGGTATGCGTTTTCATTTTCAGGGTCAACAGTAAGCAGTTTGTCATAATCACTGATAACCCCTTTATAATCATCAAGAGCTGAACGTGCTTCAATACTTTTTAAATATGCATCTATATTGTCTTTGTCAAGTTCCATAGCCTTTCTGTAATCGGTGACAGACCCTTTGAAATCACCTCTGCCCGCCAGAATCAAGCCTCTCTGATAATATGCCTGCGCATATAATGAGTCAAGTAACAAAGCATGGTTGATATCGGCTAATGCCTCTTCTTGTTTTGTTTTCTTTGCGTATAACATCCCTCTGTACAAATATGCATCAGGCATGAGGCTGTCGAGCATGATAACCCTGTTTATCTGCTCCATTGCAGCATCATAATTTTTAAGGAAATAATTCGACTGCGCCAGACCCAGCCATGCAGGTGCTGAATTTCTTTTCCAGCGAATTGCCTTTTTGAATGAAATGGCTGCCTGTTGGTAATCGCCATTCAAAACAGCCGTTTTTCCATGCATATAATGTTCGTTATAAAAACGCTTGCGGGAATATAAAAGGTATATAACAACGAAAACAGCCAGTACCAAAGCTGTAATACTAATTGCAACTGTTCTTTTAGCCATAATTTTTTTTCTTTGAATAGGGTTGATTAAAGATAAAAAAAAATAATGAAACATGCTTTGCATAAAATAATTGATGCAAACATCAATAATCAGAAGTCTGATAATCAATAATAATATCAAAAGCTCTGCGGGAGCAAAATTTTAATTATGTTTATAAAATATAAATTTTACTTTTATTAATGAGAATTATTAATATAA
>CAZBCB010000192.1:0-6258 GCA_964489905.1 uncultured Bacteroidales bacterium | reverse complement strand
ATTTTTTTTCTGAACATCAGTACATAATTTTTTATAAATAATAATGTATGCTTTAACTTTATAAGGTTTAATGCCGGTTAGCCTAATAAAGTAACGCATGTAATAAATTATTTATAAACGATTTTTTTTGTATGACCCTGCATAGAGTCTGAAATGACTAAACTTGCATTCAAGCTGCCCGTTGTATAAGGTAATGTTTTTATCAGCATGCAGGCCAACATGTTTAAGTGCTTCTTTATTACTACTTAAAATCCATGCATCATAACCCTGATAATGATTTTTTAATACATCACCGATTTTTTTATAAAAAGCATTCAGATCATCCTGTTTAATTCTTTCACCATAAGGCGGATTAATTATAATCATCCCCTCTTCAGAACTCTTAGAAGTATTAAAAATATCGCAAACTGAAAATCTTATGTATTCAGCCAAACCAGCTTGTCTGGCATTTTTTCTGGATGAATTAATTGCCTCGTGGGAAATATCCATACCATGTATTACAAAAATAGGATTAAACGAGGGTTTATGTTCCTGTTTTATTTTATTAAACAAATCTGCCCTGAAATCAAGCCAACGTTCAAAACCAAAACTCTTTCGGTAATAGCCTCCGGGTATTTTGTGCGCAATCAAAGCAGCTTCAATAGGCAGAGTACCTGAGCCGCACATCAGATCATAAAATGGTTTGTTTGCACGCCATCCGGATAACATAATCATGCCTGAAGCCAGCACTTCACTCAGAGGTGCCTCACCATTGTCAACCCTGTATCCTCTTTTGTGCAGTGATTCTCCTGAACTGTCAAGTGAAACAGTCAGGTCTCTTTCAGCAATATGCACATTGATTTGCAAATCAGGATTTTCTTTATTGACCGATGGCCTGATACCGTATGTTTCCCTGAACTGGTCCACAATGGCATCTTTTACTTTCTGTGCTACATATTGCGAATGATTGAAATATTTCGATTTTACCATGGTATCAACCACAAGCGTACCTTCTTTTTTCAATAATTTACTCCATTTAATTTCCCTTATTGCTTCATATAATTCTTTGTCATTTAATATACGGGTTTTTAAAACGGGCTTCAAAATTCTTAAAGCTGTCCGAAGGCAATAATTTGATCGGTAAAGCATTGCCAAATCGCCCTTAAATCTGACAGCCCTGTTAAGAACCTCAACATCAGCAGCTCCGATTTCAATTAATTCCCTGGCCAGGATTTTCTCAAGGCCATAATGGGTTTTGGCTACCATTTCAAATTTATCCGCTATGTTATTCGTTTTCATAATGGGTCTTTTTCATCTCATTTAATATTGAATCTACTGCATTAACACAATGCCTGAATCTTTCATGTCCGGTTCCGCTTATTATAACATATTGAAAACCATAGTATTCAAGTTCATTACGGTAAATATCAAATAATTTTTCGCGCATTTCACCTCCATTTTCTCTTACAGTATCAGGAACCCATGGAATATCAGTATTACATAGTAAAAATAAATCAATATGTTTTTGTTTTAATTTATCATGAATCCATGATGGCCGTTTTTTATAAACTACATCAAACCATACTTTTGTGATGATAAGGTAAGTATCATAAAAAAGCAACAGACGGGCATTTTTTGCATATTCTTCCTCCTGCCTGATTTGTGTTTGGGCTATATGTACCACATCATCATAGGTGTATGGGCGTGAAAGATTTTCAACATATTCCCTTGCATATTCAGGGATGTATATGGTATGGTAATATTTTGCCAGTTGAGCTGAAAGCGTTGATTTACCAGTACATTCAGGCCCTGTAATAACAATACGTATCAAGGGTTTGTCTTTATCGGCATTTCCTTTTTCCATTCATAATATCCTTTAATAGCAAATAAAGTATAAACAACAAACATGATGCTTGTAAAAACAAGCCCTTTATATGCTGACACAAGAGCTGACATAATATCAACGGCAACCCATAACAGCCAATTATCAATATTCCTGCGCAGAAGGAGCCATGTTGCCACAATACTCATTGAAGTCAGCAATCCATCAGCCCATGGAATATCACTATTGTTATAAATTTTAAGGATTCCAACAATAATTATATATAATACTACCGTAATGAATGCCACTCTTTTCCAGCTTCCTGCATCAAGCCTGTTTAATTCTTTTGGTTTACCTTTTGGTGGTAAGTTCCATGAAAACCATCCGTAAACACCGGCGCCTACATAATAAACATATAATATCATGTATGCTTTAAGACCTGCCTGCCAGAAAACATATATGTATAACAATGAAGAAACTGCCCCGTAAATCCACAAAACCCTTTTCCTGTCAATGGCATAAAGCACATATATCAATCCGGTAATTGTTCCGAGTATTTCAATATAATGTATATGAACATAATTGAGATAGTAAAAAAAATCCATTTAGGGCAAGTTTAACCTGAATAAAAAAATGCTTTATTGCGCTATTTTTTCTCTGCCATACATAAGGTTGGTTTCATACAAATCCCAGTTCTGAATCACAGAAAGGGCTGTTTTGAACCTTGCATCCTCTTCATTTACTATTTCATAGAATTCACTTGTGCTCCATAAATCCCGTGCAATATATCCCTTAAGCAGTAACTTAATCTGATTGACTGAAGCTGCAATAGCTGCGGGATTTTCACTTAAACCTTTTTCCCTGGCAAAAGCAATAAGGTCATTGATTAGACGGTCATCAATATTAAATGCCTTTTTAAATGCTGATACCTGCGGATAATTAATGAATAATTCTTTTCTGTGTCTGTCAACATAATTCAAAACAAACTGATTCAGGATTCCAAGCCTGATGAGGTCGCGGTAGTAATCGGTATAATATGATGTATCGAGGGGCACAAAAACATCAGGCATTATTCCGCCGCCGCCATAGACAAGTCTTGCATTTTTCTTTGTGTAATATTTCAGAGAATCGGGGAAATGAATACTGTCGGCCGAAACGAACTCTCCGTGATTGTATCGTCTCACCAATTCAAGTTCATAATCCTCTTTACCATTATTATATGGTTTCTGGATTAATCTTCCGGTAGGAGTATAGTAACGGGCAATAGTAAGTCGTAGTTCCGACTGGTCGGGTAAAGGGCAACGCCTTTGTACCAGACCTTTACCAAAAGACCTGCGTCCAACAATTATGCCCCTGTCCCAGTCCTGAATGGCACCTGACACAATTTCGCTTGCTGAAGCCGAACCTTCATCAATAAGAACTACAAGCCGTCCTTTTTCAAATTCGCCCTCTTTGGTAGCATAGTATTCCTTTTTCGGACTATTAACTCCTTCGGTATAAAGAATAAGTTTACCTTCGTCAAGAAACTGGTCAGCCAGCGAAATGGCAATTTCAAGGTATCCGCCTCCGTTGCCTGTAAGATCAAGTATCAGGTTTTTGACATTATTTTTCTTGAGCCTGGTAATTGCTTCTTTGAATTCATCAACAGTTGTGAGCGAAAACCTGCTGATTTTAATATAACCTACATCATCAGTAACTTTATAACTGGCATCAATACTGTATATAGGAATTTTATCACGTATTATATTAAAATCAAGTAACTCTTTAACATTCCGTCTTAACACCGTAACAGTGACCCTGGTTCCTTTTTTCCCCCTCAGCAATTCATATACTCTTTCATTTGTAATACCAACTCCGGCTACATTTTTCCCGTCAACTTTTACAATTCTGTCGCCCGCCAATATCCCTACTTTTTCAGAAGGACCTCCGGTGATGGGAGAGATAACAAAAATAGTATCATTCAGAATATTAAATGAGATTCCAATGCCCTCAAAATTGCCCTGAAGCGGTTCATTCATTGCTTCTACCTCTTTTTTGCTCACGTATGAAGAATGAGGATCAAGTTCTTTCAGTAATTGGATTATAGCTGATTCAACCAGCTTCTCCTGATCCACTGAGTCAACATAATAATTATTAATCCACTCTAATACCTTCCCGAATTTAAATGCCTGTTCATATAAAATCTGGCATTTCAGTTCAACACCCGATGCAGTAAATGCTGTTAGTAAAACATACAGTACTAATCTTTTTATTATTCTAATCATCTCTTTAATCCTTTTACTTTTTGGTATTTTGAATAATTTCCTTAATATATCAATGATTTTTCTTTATTATTTTTCAGGTATCATTAAAAATTTCATGTTAAGAACATCAGAAAGCTCCTCTCCTGCTTCTCTGATAATGTCATCATCCGTATCATAATGCCATTCGATTGAATAATTTAGTCCTTTGCCATTTAAATCTTTGATAGCATTCAATATTTCAGCCAGACAACGGATAGTACCGGAATTATAATACGATAATCTGAATATAATGTTTAAGGGTTTTTCAGTAAAGGATGAAGGATTGAGTTCATTGATCCAATCGATAACAGGCTTGTAAAAGATATGAACATTTTCGGGCAACGAAGAACCTATGAAAGATAGTGTATTTTCATCAGGATTAAATTTTATACCCGGGGTTGACCGTCCGGCTTGTATTTCCAATGGATTCATTGAACTATTAATTTATTTTGCATGAAAGTTAACTAAATTTCATAACTTTTTATAATCATCCCTGTTTGTTTTAAAAGATAACATCATATTTGTCAATGGACATTTTATTCCCATTCAATGGTTGCCGGAGGTTTGGAACTGATATCATATACTACGCGGTTAACTCCTTTTATTCCATTGATAATACGGTTTGAAACAGTGCTTAAAAAATCATAAGGAAGATGAGCCCAATCAGCAGTCATTCCATCAGTAGATGTCACGGCACGCAGGGCAACCACATTTTCATATGTCCGTTCATCACCCATTACGCCGACAGATTGAACAGGTAAAAGTATTGCTGCTGCCTGCCATACTTTATCATACAAATCATACTCGTACAATCCTTCAATAAAAACATTGTCAATCTCCTGCAACAGATGCACTTTTTCTTCAGTTACTTCACCTATGATGCGAATTGCAAGCCCCGGCCCCGGAAAAGGATGCCTGTTGAGTATCATTGGATCAATGGCTAAAAACTTTCCTACTTTCCTGACTTCATCTTTAAAAAGAAGTTTTAACGGTTCCACAACTTTAAGATTCATTTTTTGGGGAAGACCGCCCACGTTATGATGTGATTTTATAGTTACAGAAGGACCGTTAACTGAAACTGATTCAATAACATCAGGATAAATAGTACCTTGTGCAAGCCATTTAACATCTTTAATTTTCTTTGCTTCGTTTTCAAATACCTTTATAAAATTTTTGCCAATACTTTTGCGCTTCAGTTCAGGATCAATAATACCTTTCAGGTCATCAAGAAAAAGTTTTTTTGCATCAATGCCATTAACAACAAGTCCCATTTTCCGGTAACATGCAAGCACCTTTTCAAATTCGTTTTTTCGCAACAAACCATTATCAACAAATATGCAGGTAAGGTTTTTACCAATCGCCTCATTAAGAAGGACTGCCGTGACTGATGAATCAACACCTCCGGATAGGCCCAGCACAACTTTATCATTACCAAGCGAACTACGCAAATGTCTGATGGTTTCGTCTATAAATGATTCAGGAGTCCATTGCTGACTGCAACCACAAATGTCAACAACAAAATTCTTCAGTAATTTCAATCCTTCAGCAGTATGATAAACCTCAGGATGGAACTGCAGGCCATAAGTGGATTCACCTGAAATTTCAAATGCTCCTATCCTTACATCACGGGTACTGCCAATGATTTTATAATTATCAGGCAATCTGACAATGGTATCGCCATGAGACATCCAGACCTGAGAATTATCAGTTATGCTTTTAAATAATCTGGAATAAGGATCGGTAATCAACAAATTGGCACGGCCATATTCACGGTTTTTTGAAGGCAACACTTCGCCTCCGTAATGATGAGCGATGAACTGAGCTCCATAACAAATTCCAAGCACCGGTAGTCTGCCTTTTATAGAACTTAAGTCGGGTACAGGTGCATTATCGTCACGAACTGAAAAAGGGCTGCCCGAAAGTATTACTCCTTTAACACTGTCATCAATGGAAGAAGTTTTATTAAAAGGAACGATTTCACAATATACGTTCAACTCCCTTACCCGCCTGGCAATTAACTGGGTATATTGTGATCCGAAATCAAGTATGATTATTTTTTCTTTCACTGTGTAAAAAATAAAATGTTTTCAAAGATATATGTTTTTGAACCAAATTCGTCAATTGAAAAAATCAATTGACGAATTTGGTTTAAGTCGTTAGTTCGCTTCGCTCCTA
>CAZBCB010000191.1:0-6288 GCA_964489905.1 uncultured Bacteroidales bacterium | reverse complement strand
TATTAGTTTTGTTCATTTTATATTAATTAGTTTTTATTTTAAGCCATAATAATTAAACTTATTTTCACACGTTTCGTAAATAATAAAAATACTTTACAATATCTGATGTTTCGGTACTATGTAATATTCTCATTCTCTGTACTGTTTAGTTGTGCAATCAGTTCAGGTCAGGATCCACAGTTCTCTCAATTCTATTCCAATCCGCTGTATCTGGCACCATCATTTGCGGGAGCTACCGGTGGCAGCCGTATCTGTTATAATTTCCGCGACCAGTGGATTGAATTGCCGGCTACATTTATAACACATAGTTTTTCATACGATCATTATTTTTCAAACTTTAACAGCGGAGTGGGGTTCCTTGCATACCGTGACGTTGCCGGAACCGGCGAACTGGGCACATTAAGCCTTGGTATTCAATATTCGTATAATATTAAGTTAAAACCCTGGATATTTGCGAGGCCTGGCCTGCATTTTTCTTATCGTGAAACGGGACTGGCATTTGATAAACTTACCTTTATTGACAAGGTTATGAATCCCGACGGAGGAACCAGTTTCCCTCAATCACTGAAACGTGCCCGTGATGTAGATCTGGGGTTATCAGGACTGATTTACTCCAAAAGAGTATGGTTTGGTGCAACAGTTGACCATCTTCTAAAGCCCAATGCCTCACTTTATGCATCTAAAGAACCGGTTCCGATTAAAGTTTCTGTTTTCGGTGGTGTTGAAATTATAAGAAGAGGCCGCCTTCTGAAACCGGTTGAAGAAACTATGACACTAGCATTTCTCTTAAAATCCCAGGCACAATATACACAGCTCGACCTGGGTGTTTACTGGCATAAAAACCCTCTTGTTTTAGGTATATGGTACAGAGGGATACCTCCTTTTAACTCACAGCGCGGAGATGCCCTTATAATACTGGTCGGTTACAGGACCCGCCATTTTAATATAGGTTACAGTTACGACCTTACCATATCAAATCTTATTGCTCAGGCAATGGGTTCACATGAAATTTCATTAAGTTATAAATTCATGCTTCCACGCCGTAAGAAAAAAGGCGAAATACCCTGCCCTGAATTTTAATATCTGACTCCGCTGCAATAAATCAGAATTAACTTCAGAAATGATGTTAACGAACCCGAATTCGTTAACTGAAAAAATCAATTGACGAATCGACTAAAAAATTCTAGACATTCCGGAATTTCGGAATAATAAGATTTTGTCTATCGGGGAAGTCAGTAGAAACAATATGTTTACAAGTACATTGTGCTTCTGTTGACCAATCTTGGATAATTATTACTGTAGTTATAAATAATTCATAAATGAAAAATGAATTAAATTTTACAGTAAATGAAAGAATTTTAACAGGCTTTTAGAACCTTAGGTTTTAGTTTAGTAGCCATGAAAAAAAGGCCTGATTAATTGCCCTTAAATTAATTTATTAACTAAAACCTAACAATCATGAAAAACAAATTTAAAAGGTTCTTTCCTTTCCTGAAAAGGAAATCAAAACTGCTATTATTACCTGGTATTTTCATCTTTGTAACCTCATTACAGGTTCAGGCGGGTAATAATTTCCGAAAAAACATCTCTCCCAGCGCTCTTCAGCCAATCAAAGTATCAGGGGTTGTGACGGATGCTACTACCAATGAACCGCTCACTGGTGTTACTGTTCTTATTGAAGGAACAACAACCGGAACAACTACAGATATTAATGGTAAATATACCTTAGAGGTTCCGGGGACAGATGCTGTTTTGGTATTTTCATCTGTAGGATATCTGACTGAAAAAGTTAATTGTAGCGGACAAACGACTATTGATGTTCATCTTGTTCTGGACATACAAAAGCTTGAAGAAGTGGTTGTTGTTGGTTACGGAAGTCAGAAGAAAAAGGATCTTACTTCAGCAATAGCTATTGTCGATCCGGATGAGATGAAAAAATCACCTGTAGCCAATGTAACAAGCGCTTTACAAGGTATTTCTGCAGGAATTGAAGTACAGGGAAATCAGGGCCGTCCCGGTGAATTGCCTACTGTCCGTATCCGTGGTGTATCAAGTACAAATACCACAAACCCGCTGTATGTTGTTGATGGTATTCCCATGGACAATGCATATGTTAATACTTCAGATGTAGCAAGCGTGCAGGTTTTAAAAGATGCTGCCTCCTGTGCCATATATGGTGCACGCGGTGCAAACGGTGTAATAATAATTACCACAAAAGGAGGTAAAGTCGGAGCACCGAAAGTAAGTTATAACGGATATTACGGGTTTGAAAAAGCATGGAAACAATTAGAGTTATTGAATATTCAGCAATGGGCAGATCTTGTTGTTGAAAACAACACTGCAGGTGGCACCACACCTCCCCCTTTAGCTCTGGATATTGTAAATAACAGAAGTACGGGCAATTATGAATATTACGATGGTACAAATACAGACTGGCAGGATGAAGTTTTTCAAACCGGTGCTATTTATGAGAATAATCTTAATGTTTCAGGCGGGACAGAAAACGGAAACTATTTCTTTTCTGTAAACCAGTTCAAACAAGATGGGATCATTATCTGCACTCCTTATGAAAGATATTCGGTGCGGATGAACTCTTCCTGGAATAATAAGAAATTCAAATTCGGGGAAAACATTTCTTTTATCTACTCCAAGAACAGGGCAGAAGGTACCAATGGTGGCCGAACTGTAATTGAAGAGCTGGTAAAGATTACCCCTAATATTCCTGTTAAAAATCCAAATGTGTTGGGCGGGTACTCAGGCTATAATGCTTCATTGGTAGGCCATGATGCAAGCAATCCGGTCGGATCTCTGCAGCGTCAGTTCAATATGAACTATAATAAAAGATTCATTGCCAATGTATTTGGCGAATATGAGATTTTCAAAGATCTTCAGTTTAGAAGCACCTTTGGTATAACCAGTCACGAATATCAGAACAGAAATCTTGTTCTTAAATCAGATATGATTCCTAAATCGTTTAATAACACTACTTTAACTGAGATTTCAGACTGGACTTATAGCTGGGTTTGGGAAAATATGCTCACCTACCATAAGATTATAGGTATTCATGACATTACGGTTATGGGCGCCTATACCTCAGAATATGCAAAATGGCATCGGATGCAGGCTTCAGGTACCACAATCCAGACTGAAACAAATGATATTCTTTCAAAGACAGAAGGCGGTTATGCTGTTGACGGAAATGAAAACGAAACCAGCAGAATTTCATACCTCGGACGTATTATGTATTCATTAAAAGGAAAATATATGCTGACTGCCAATTTCAGGCGCGATGGTTCATCAAAGTTCGGCCCGGGAAATAAATGGGGGTCTTTCCCTTCGGCATCAGCAGCATGGCGCATAAGTGATGAGTCCTTCATGAAAGCTATTGATCAGATAAGCAACCTGAAACTCAGAGCAAGTTATGGAGTGGTTGGTAACGATGCCCCGGTTGGACCATATTCATACATCAGTGGCCTGTCATCAGGTCAGGATTATGTATTTAATGGTAGTAAATATGCCGGTGTAACAATAACCAGCTTCAATAATCCAACGCTCACATGGGAAACAGTAAAACAATTTGATATCGGCCTTGACCTGGGATTATTCCGGGGAGTTATTGAAGCTACTTTTGATTACTTTGACAAACGCACTGAAGATATGATTATACAGGTTCCGATTGCAGGGTCAAGTGGATCATCTGGCACAATAAATAAAAATTTAGGTTCCATATCAAATAAAGGTATCGAATTATCCGTTACTTTCCGTAAAAATATCGGAGACCTTTACTTATCATTAACGGGTAATCTGACAACTTTGAAAAACGAAGTTACTGACCTCAAGGGAGCTGCTCCTATTGTTGCCGGCGATGTTGAATTCGGTTCGTGCACAAAGACCGATGTTGGTCAGCCTATAGGATCCTTTTATGGCCTTAAGATGCTTGGTATCTTCCCTGATTCAAATTCGGTTAATGCATACACCTACAACGGAAATAAGATACAACCTAATGCAAAACCCGGCGATATTAAATGGGCAGATCTTAACAATGATGGCGTAATTGATGGCGATGACCGTTATTATATGGGTAGCCCTATCCCGAATCTTTTATATGGTTTAAACGCAAATATCAACTATAAGGGATTTGACCTTTCATTATTCTTCCAGGGGGTTCATGGAAATGAAATTTATGCCGAAATGGTATGCTGGACTGAAGGTATGCATAATAACTTTAATGTAGGTACTGCAGCTCTCGACAGATGGACTCCTACAAATACTAATGCCAGTATCCCCAGAGCTGTCCGTAATGACCCCAATGGAAATATCAGCAAAATTTCCGACAGATATATTAAAGACGGTTCATATCTCAGACTGAAAAATGCCACATTAGGATATACAATTCCTAAGTCATTGGTCAATGCCATGAAGATCAGTAACCTGAGAATTTATCTTACCGGACGTAATTTATTGACTTTCACCAAATATCCTTTCTACGATCCAGAGATAGGTTCTAATGCAATAGGAGCTAACGGTACAATTAATACCTCCCGTGGTATTGATAATGGTTACTATCCACAGGCCCGAACAATTATCATGGGGATACAACTTGATTTTTAACAATTAAAAACTACTGAATTATGAAAAACAAGATATTTCAAATATTAATAGTGTGTTTGTTAATCATTTCCTGTAGTGAAGACTTCATTACAAGGGATAATGATAAAACAAGATATACTCCTGGCACCTTTTTTAATTCAAAAGAGCATGCCTTACAAGCGCTAAATGCAGCCTATTCAGGTCTCAACGGTTGGGCTAACGGATATCCATGGTCTATTGGTATTATGCATTTTGTTTTGGGTGACGACTTATATGAAACTGGCTATGCTGCTGGTTTTGCACCGTGGGGTGCCATTACTCAATGTGTTATACCCAACACTTGGCCTATAAATGAAATATGGAACGGATATTATTCCAATATCTTAAAATGCAATGTTGCCCTTCAAGTGATGCCTGAGGCGCAGAAAAATGCTAATGATCCGAATTTTACTCAGGATCATTTAGATCTGATGATGGGTCAGGCTTATTTTTTAAGAGCATTTTATTACTATTGTCTGTTTCAGTATTTTCCCCAGGATAGAATTATTATAAGAAGAACAGTGCCCGCAAGTGATGCAGAATTTGCTATTGCTCCCTCTCCGGCTGACAGTACCTTTGCATTTATTGAGTCTGATCTCAAAAAAGCACAGCAATTATTAACTGCAGGACTGAACGTAACATCGGGTTATGAAAAAGGAAGGGCAACGCGCGGAGCAGCCGCCGCTCTCCTTGGCAAACTTTACATAAACCAGGGTATGTATCAAAAAGCTGCTGATGAGTTTAAAAAAATCCTTCCCGGAGTAGGTAGTGAAGAATACGGAACCTATTCACTTACTGATGATTATCGTCTAAACTTTACCCGGGCAGGAGAAAATAACAGTGAATCGGTGTTCGAGATTCAGTTTACTGATTTGAATCAACAAGGAGCATGGAGTAATAATGATGTTAACTGGATATTCCAGAACTTCACTCTGAACCGCACATCTTGGCCCATCATGTGGTGGAACTTCGCAGTACCTAATTTTAAACTTAATGAATTCGAATACTGGCTGGAAGGAAGCGATACAGTATACGATTACCGCGTATATGAAACCTTCTGGGGTGTTCCCAACGGTGCAAATTTTACATATAATGGCGATGTTAGAGACTGGCAGGAACAAGGATGGGCTAATGAAACTGTGATTGGTATTCAAGGGGTTTATGGTATTCGTAAATATGCCTTGGATAACAGTGCCGATGCACCTCCGGGCCTTGACCCCTTATGGTCTGATATGAATTTAAGGATTATCCGCTTAGCTGATGTTATGTTACTATATGCTGAATGCCTTGCTAACCTTAATCCTTCAAATTTAACGGCAACCGACCCGAACAGTGCACTTTACTGGATTGATCAGGTCAGAAACCGTGCAAATAAACCCATGAATGATCAGGCACATCTTTACAGCGCACGTCCGGGTGTTGACGGTAAGTTGCCCTCGGCTGCCGACCTTATGACAGCCAAAGGCTGGACATTAATGCAACTTATCGAACACGAACGCTATGTTGAAGGATATTGTGAAGGTTGGAGAAAAGAAGACCTGAAACGCTGGAAAAAAGGAGCTGATTATGAAACGCATCAAACTGGATGGAATGGCTGGCAATCATTAATCCGTAACTTCTCCTAAAAATACGTAATTGTTAATAAATAATTATAACCAG